>CAZNGU010000024.1:0-10344 GCA_964572325.1 uncultured Methylomarinum sp. | reverse complement strand
GACAGCCTCCTAGTGCATCACATATTTTGGAGAGATTAAAAAAGTGATTAGGATTTTCATTTAAATCAATGCTATATCAACCTTTATACCCATCAAAGCAAAATAGGTGCTGCACTAGTATGAAAAAAGTAATAAAAATAGTGATGCGCTTTACTTTATTGCTACCGCTTACAGTGTGCGCATACCCGCTGGATGCTTATAAAGATACTGGAATAAGGCGGGTTGAAGCTGCGCGACTTAGTGTGTTAGGCGAAATTAATGGTCGAAAACAAGCTGCTGGTGCCTTATTACCAAAACGGATGGTTGATTTACGTTTATTGGCTTACCCTGAGCTGGAAATACCTAAAGCAGATCCTGTCTTTACGGCTAAAGTCAAAAGATTATTAGGTAAAAAACGTAGTCGATACGGTATTTCTGTGTTGGATATTTCAAACCCGGATCAGCCCTTATATGCAGAATATCGTGGGAAATATCGGCAAAATGTTGGAAGTGTGGGTAAGTTGTTGGTCGGTCTTGCTTTGTTTCAGGTGCTTGCCGATATTTATCCTGATGATATAGAAGCACGTAAAAAAATATTGCGAGAAACAATTGTCAGTGCGGATGATTTTATTCGATTCGATGAGCATACAGTACGTATTTGGAATCCTGAATCTAAAAAATTGCGAATAAGACCTGTAAGAATAGGAGATCAAGGGCGTTTGTGGGAATGGCTGGACTGGATGCTATCAGCAAGTTCTAATGCTGCCGCCGCAACAGTTATGCAACAGGTTATGCTGTTAAAACAATTTGGGGCAAGATACCCTGTAAATAAAGATGAGTCTGAAATTCTTTTCAGTAATACAAGCAGGCAGGAGTTAACGCAGTTGTTTATGGATTCTTTTATTGAGCCGCTGAATCGAAATGGTATAGATTCGGAATCCTTTAGGCAAGGCAGTTTTTTTACTCATTATGGTAAAAAAAAGGTCAAGGGAACCTCAAGTTTTGGAACAGCCAGACAACTGATGCTGTTTTCTCTGAGAATGGAGCAGGGCAGGTTGGTTGATGAATTTTCCAGTCGCGAACTCAAGCGCTTGTTGTATATGACTGAGCGCAGAATACGATATGCTTCAGCGCCAGCATTATCTGACTCTGCTGTTTATTTTAAATCAGGTTCATTATATAAATGCAAGCCAGAAACAGATTTTGTTTGTGAGAAATATCAGGGAAATGTGCTGAATTATATGAATTCAGTCGCGATTGTTGAATCGCCAGTGGGGCAAAGACGACTTTTTTACATAGTGACATTGCTTTCTAATATATTATATGAGAATTCGGCAGTGGCTCACCAGACATTGGCTACTCGAATTCATAGGCTAATAGAAGCATTGCATCCTGTTCAGGAATTTTCAGAAGAGGGTATCCCGGTCGCTGCCAGTTTTGGGGAGCATTTGATTGGTTATGAGGAAAAGCGAAAGCAGCACTTGCAGATTGTTAATATTCAGCTTGCGCTAAAAAAACTGGGCTATGCAACAGGAGGTATTGATGGCAAAATCGGTAGAAATACCCGAAAATCCATCAAAAGTTTTCAACATAAATACCAGATAAAACAAGATGGGAAACCGTCAGAAGCCTTGCTAAATAAGCTGAATGAAATTAGTGCTATTTTGATGCCAGTACATGTGGAACAATCAAGTCATATAAAGGAACAATTAAATCCTGTACCCACTTATTTCCATCAGGATGGTGAGCTAGAACCACCGCAATAAATTTGTGCCCCGCGCTTTCAATAATGGCACTGTCCGCATGCCAGTTTCTCCATGACCCTGATTTTCTAAAAATCTTAGCCCCAGGGCGTTGTTCTTCCAAACCCTTAACAAATTTATGATGAATGCCTGGTTTTGACAGGATTTCTTTCATTTTACTAGCAAAAGGTTCGGATACCAAGCGGCCTGTTTCCAGCAAATAGTAAAAACGAGCGGTTTGCATGGCACTGGCGCCGTGTGAAATATTATGCAGTGGATCACGTTTCCATGCTTTTGCCTTACCATATTCCTTACCAACCCATAAACCACCATTTTTCTTTGGGTTATATAGCTTATAGCGATCAGATTGCAGGATTTCAGCTAATCTGGCTTCACCCACACGGTGATACATTTCGGTAGCAGCCTCATTAGAGGAGTAACGAATCATATTCGTTAATGTTTGATCGGTTTCTTGATCAAGAACCATTTTCCCGCGCTCAATTTCTACAAAAGCTCCAAGAAGAATGGCTATTTTAGGCAGGCTTGAAGCATAAAGCATGTTGTTGCCATTGATTGCCGCCACTCTTGGATGGTCAAGCACTGTGATATCAACCAGATCAATACTAAGTATTTTATCTGCAACGGCTTGAGAAAGTCCAGCTGATTCAATGATATTTTCCAGCTTATGTTGCAGAACGGGATCAGCCGAGTCATTTAAAGAGGGGAAGTGATCAGCCAGGCAAAAATTACTTGTAAACAGGGTAAGTAATAGAAAGGCATACAAATAATGATTTGTTTTTTTAAAATAGGTCATAAAATAGCTTTTAATTCAGGTATTTGTATGGATAATCTGCACTACCGAAGATAAAGTTAACCACTATTTCAGTAAGCTGGTATTGGAGAAGAGAATAAATGTTTTTAATTATAACACAAAAATTGTTTTTTTGTGTTTTCTGCGTCCACGGCAAATAATTGAAAATAAGGGTGTGATAAATGGTCAGGTTTTTTCTTGATGAATTTAATGGGCTGAGCCTCTATAGGCTTGTTAGTGTGTGGGGTGTAGAAAAAAACGACAGTAATGATCTAATTATCTTGGAAGGATTTAAAGTTAAAATGGGTGGGCAAAAAAAATGCCCACCCATGGCTGTTCGTTAGAAATTTGTAGCGAGTAGTGAAAGAACGGTAAATTTAAATTTCAATTCGGATGTTAGCGCCAAAAGATAGAATATCATTATCTTCATCATTTAAGTCACTGGAAGCGTCAATTCCTAAAGACATTTTTTCATTCACTTTATAATTCAAGCCGCCTCTGAAATAAATAACACCATCATGAACTGCCGGCGATATAGCTAATCGGCTAGTGCCCACGGTTGATTCTTTATCAATATATTCATATAGAATGCCAGTGAAAACCTGGACATTACTGTTAATGTTATAGCCAAATTCAACATCACTTATCCATGTTAACTGGTCATAATCAGCGTCAAAAGTGCCTTTAAGAGAAGTGTAATTGTGGGTGTATCTTAAGCCTGCTCGTCCTTTTAATAAAAAATTCTCAACCTTTTTAAAGGCATTAAGTGTTATTTCTCCGCTATAGTTATGTACGTCTGCATCTCTTCTTCCTTGTGTACCATTTACACCGGTGTATACATAGCTGGCTAAGCCTGAGACAAATAGAAAATCGTTGATTTTATATGCGGCATAAGGCGTAATGCCAATTGAGTGGGTTGAGCTGTTGTTACCGGCCTGATTGGTTTCCCCGTAAATATAAGTCAGGGCAGAGCCCATAAATAAATTGCCTACACGTTTATCCAGCCCACCTATAAATTGATACAAGTCTGTGGTGTATCCCAGGTTATTGCTATCTTCACTTAAAGAGGTATATACGTGTTTCCCCCAAAAAGCATCTGGCAAAAAACTGGAGTGATTATCTGTATCAGCTGAAGCCGCAGCGGCATTATTTTCTGATGGTGCTCCAGTACCTGAAGGCGAAAAACCAAATACATTGGAGATAACATCACCCACATGATTGCCAATAACACTACTGATTACTCGGTTGGTATTTTCGCTTTGTTCTTGCTCTTGTTCAATTTGAGCTATATCTTCAATCAGTTGTTGCATGGGCGCCGGGTCAGGTATTACGGGCACAAAAAGAAAGCCATCAATAGGGCCTGCATCTCGTACTGTAACAGTGATGTCTCCAGGGTCAACGAAGCTATTAACTCCGGCTGCAGCTTCAGATTCAGAAAAAGAAAAGTCACTTACAGCTACTGTGTAATCACCACTGTCAAGCAGAAAATTAGCAATTAATGAGTTTCTAGCACTGCCAGCAACTCCGCAAAATGCATCGGGGCAGCTATCGTCATCCGATGCAATGGAATTACCTGCTAAAGGGGTGTTGCCGCTAAAAAGAAAAATTTCCGGGTCATTGCTGGGGCCTTGTGTAAAAATATCCACCGCTTGAGATTGCAGAAGATTAAAGTTAAAAAAACCAACGGAATTGCTCTCTGTGATACTGAAAGTCTGGCTCTGCGTTTGTATCGCGCTGACATAGGGTGCAAATGCCAAAAGTACGATTCCTGAATATTTTTTCATATTGTTATTATTTGTTTTTATTAATAAAAATTGTAAGCACAGGATATCTATGTCAATTTTGGGTAAACATTGGCCGTGATTGGAAATGAAGTAAATAAAAGATGGTTGTTTTTACCTTGAAGAACGTGAGGAGATAGTATTGTTCTATTCTATATTGCCTTTATTTTCAATAAAGTGTTGCAGAGTAATTCATTATAAATATTTATTTATAATGAATTACTCTGCAAGTATAGTTCTATTGTGCTGTCATGCGGTAATATTCGATGGCTGCTGCTACTCCGCTACCTACTGTAATGTCAAAGCCATTATCAAGCATTGCCATTTCAACTCCGGCAATAGCACCTAGCATGGATACATCATTCATATCACCAATATGGCCAATACGGAACACTTTGCCTGCCAGTTCGGTCAGGCCAGCACCTAATGAAATATTGTATTTATTAAATGCGGTACTGATTACGTCGCGAGCGTCTTTATCCTCAGGCACTACAATGGCGGAAACAGTGTCTGATTCAAAACCGGCCTGGGCACAAAGTGTGAGTCCCCAGGCGGCTACAGCTTTTCGAGTTCCTTCTGCCAAACGAAAATGACGGGCGTATACATTTTCCATGCCTTCTTCAAGTAATAAATCTAGTGATTTGCGCAGACCATGAAGCATGGGGGTAGAGGGGGTGTAAGGCGTGTAACCGTCTTTGTTTTGCGCCATTTGGTCTTTAAGATCCAGAAAGCAGCGTGGAAAAGTAGCAGTTTCTGTGGCTTTTAGTGCTTTTTGGCTAAAAGCAAGAATAGCTGCGCCGGCAGGCAACATAAATCCTTTTTGTGAGCCGCTGATAGCGCCATCAACGCCCCAGTCATCCATGCGAAATTCAATGCTAGCGATTGCACTGACGCCATCAACAAACAATAGGGCAGGGTGACTAGCGGCATTCATGGCTTTTCTAACCCCTGAAATATCACTGGTTACACCGGTTGCTGTTTCATTGTGTGTAGCTAAAACTGCTTTAATTTCATGTGCTGAATCTTCTTTTAAACGTGCTTCAAGGGCATCAAGTGGAATACCTTTGCCCCATTCAACTTCATGTACTTCAACATTCAGTCCTAAACGCTGAGCCATGCTCATCCACAAATGGCTGAATTGGCCAAAGCGGTATATGAGTACTTTATCCCCTGGATTTAAGGTGTTGGTTATTGCAATTTCCCAGCCAGCGGTACCTGTTGCAGGGAAAACAAAGGTTTGGCCTGTTTCAGTTTTGAATATTTTCTTTAAGTCTTCAAGTATAGGTTTGAATAGTTTGGGGAAGCTAGGGGCTCTATGATCTTCCATAGGCACATGCATGGCACTTAGTATTTCGTGTGGTGTGTTGGTTGGACCAGGAATAAATAAGTGATTGCGACCTGCCATTTTGTGCCTCTTTTAGTGTTAAATGTTGGAAAAACCAAGCTATTTGGTTTGATTATAAAAACTTTTTATTATAACATATAAGAATTTATTTGAGACGGTTGGTTTTAAGTTAAGAAATACAAATGCAATAAATTTAATTTTTTTAACGAATATCAAAATGAGCAAAGATATCATTTGTATCGTATTCGTTGGCGATTACTTGATTAACTTTTGCCATGATTGGGCCTTTGTAGCAATAAGTTATAAATTTTTTCAGGTTTTCCTGTCCACCACAGGCAATAATTTCTACGCTGCCATCTTTATTATTTTTGGCAAAGCCGGTGATACCCAGTTTGATAGCATGTTTTTGGATATAGGCACGAAAATAGACGCCCTGGACGCGGCCACTCACGATGATTTGAATGGTTTTCACGACTTTTGTATTTTCCAGCAATAATGAATTTTTGGACTTCTTGAGAAATCTTCTGGAATCGTTGAGGCAGTAATATCTTCAATTTCCGATGTTGTTAATGCCGTTTCATCCAGTTTGAATTTTCTGAAATTAGTGGAAAAATATAATATGCCATCTGTAGTTAACAGTCTGAGCGCATTGTTAATTAATGTAACATGATCTTTTTGTACATCAAAAATATCCTCCATACGTTTGGAGTTTGAAAACGTAGGTGGATCCAAAAAAATTAAATTAAATTGCTCAGTCGTTTGTTGGGCTTCTTTATCAAGCCAGACTGAACAATCTGCTCGAATTATTTTGTGTTCGCCAGATAAATGGTTTAGGTCAAAATTGTTTTTTGCCCATTCCAGATAGGTATTTGACATATCAATAGTGGTGGTCGATTGGGCACCACCCAAAGCAGCATGCACTGAAGCAGTGCCGGTATAGGCAAATAAATTTAGAAATTTCTTGCCTTTGGCCTGTTGCTGAATTAATTGTCGAATAGGGCGGTGATCCAGGAATAAACCGGTGTCTAGATAATCTTCAAAATTGACCAGGAATTTGGCATTATTTTCCTCAACAATGTGAAAATTTGCTTGATTATTCTGTTTTTGGTATTGCTCAGTATTTTTTTGTTTACGCCTGATTTTTAAAAACACCTGGGATTTATCTATATTAAGAACCTGGGGTATTTCGGCCAGCACTCCGGCAAGACGTTGATTGGCTTTGTGGGGTGCAATGCTCTTAGGTGCTTCATATTCCTGTACATTAACCCAAAGTTTTTCTCCCTGATAAATGTCAACAGCTACGGCATATTCGGGCAAATCAGCATCGTAAATACGATAACAATGGATATTATGCTGCTTTGCCCACTTGGCCATTTTCTTTATATTCTTTTTCAGGCGATTGGCAAACATCTCGGCTGTTGCGGTGCTTTCCGTTGCAATAGACTGGTTTTGCATGATTTGATCGATACGTTCATGCTGAGATTTAGCTTTGGGAATAAAGAATGCTTTTTCTTCAATAGATAAGCGCAGTAACTTACATTCCAGTGCGCCATTATAAAATGTAATGGGTTTTTTAGAGCGGATGCCCAGACGAAAGCCCATTTCGGGGTTGCTGATAATAAGAGCGGCTTGCCATTGCTGAAAATGGTTTTTTAATGTTTCACCCAGTTTAAAATATAGCTGGGCAATTTCTTCGTCATTACTCAGGCGTTCTCCGTAAGGTGGGTTACAAATAAGTAAGCCTAGTGACCAGCTATCAGCTGGGCTGGCATCAAAAATCTCTCTTTTCTCAACATGAATTTTGTTATTAAAACCGGCGTTTTCAATGTGTTTAAATGCGGTTGCAATAGTACGTCGGCTTTGGTCAAAACCTGCAATAACAGGCATTTTTGCAAGCCCTGTTTGCTTTCTTTGTTCGGCTTCAGTGATTAACAGTTGCCAGCAGGCTTCATCATGTTGTTTCCAGCCAAGAAAACCATAATAATTTCTTGATAATCCAGGCGCATAATCAGCTGCAATCATCGCTGCTTCTAATAATAATGTGCCTGAGCCGCACATGGGGTCAATCAGTGACCCGCCTTTTTCGGCTATTTCCGGCCATCCGCTGCGTAATAGCAGGGCGGCAGCCAGGTTTTCTTTAATAGGTGCTTGTACATTGGCTTCTCTATAACCTCTTTTGTGTAAACTTTCGCCGGAAAGGTCAAGGCTTAATTGGGCATCTTCATTATTTAAGTAAACATTAATTTTAAGGTTAGGTCGGTTAAGTTCAATATTAGGACGTTTTTTAAATTTAGCGCGCATCTGATCAACAATGGCATCTTTTACCAGCAAAGAACCAAAATGACTATTAATAATAACCGATGAATTTTTAGCGCTAAAGGATACGGCAAAGGTATCATCCGGTTTAAAATGATCAAACCAGTTGATTTTTTTTACTGCATCATAAAGGTCTTGCTTATTTTTGACTTGAAAGGAACTTAAAGGCAAAAACACGCGATTAGCTATTCTTGACCAGAGGCAAACACGGTAAGCGAGTTCTATATTACCTGTGAAGCTAACACCCGCTAGTTTAGCTTGAACATTTTCAGCGCCTATTTGGCTAAGTTCTTTAGCCAGAATATCTTCCATGGCTTTGGGTGTGGTGGCAAAGAGTGAGTATTTTGTCATAAATTTAAAATAAAAAAAGGTCTGCGATTGACTGTTGTTAACCGTACATAGGTATTATAAGCTCTGACAATAATTGTTGCCTTGCTTTCAGGTCATTGCATTCAATAGCTTGCATGATGATGTTTTGGGTAAGGTGGGGTGCGAATAGCTCGATAAAGGGAAAAACATAGGGTTTTATATAGCAATTGTTTTTAATGGCAATCTGGCTGCAACTGAGTCCAAATAGATGTCTGACACTCACAGCCACTAAGTCGCTATCGACTTCTGAATTAATCGCCATATCGGCGATAATGCCAATACCCAAGCCTAATCTAACATAGGTTTTTATAACATCTGCGTCTACTGCAGCCAGTACAATATTAGGCTCCAACTGATGTTCTTTAAATATTTCATCCTGTTTATATCTTCCTGTGAATCCTTGCACATAGGTTACGATGGGGTATTGCACAATATCCTTTAGCGTTAGGTGGGCTTGTTTTAACAAAGGATGGTTTTTTTTCATAATCACACTGCGACTCCACTGATAACAAGGTAGTGCCACCAGTGTTTCGCGGCTGGCCAGCACTTCTGTGGCAATGGCAATATCTACCTCACCTTGTTCTAATAAGTCAGCCACCTGTTCCGGTGTGCCCTGATGAATATTTAGATTAATATCAGCATGTAAAGATAAAAATTGCTCAACCAAATGGGGTAATACATAACGGGCTTGCGTATGTGTGGTGGCAATGGTGATGGACTTCTGTTTCTCTGTAAATTCTGCTGCTGTTTGTTCTATGTCTCTTATTTTACTGAGAACATCTTTTGCCAATGCTAATACTTGCTTTCCGGCAGGAGTCATCGCGGTTAATTTTCTACCATTTCTGGCAAATAATACCAGTTGTAATTCATCTTCCAGGCATTTGATCTGCTTGCTTATACCTGATTGAGAAGTGCATAGAATTGAAGCAGCGGTTGATATGTTGAGGTGCTGTTTCTCTATTTCCACAAGATAGCGTAATTGTTGTAGTTTCATATTCCAAGCTCTCTTATTACTTTTTGGAATATCATTATATTTTTAAATTACTTTTAAATATATACAAAATCCGGTATATTTGCTCGCTTTTTATCACTTTAACAATTTATCTGTGGAACTCATTCATATTGCTGCTGGAGCCCTGGTTGGCTTAATTATTGGTTTGACCGGAGTGGGTGGTGGTTCGTTAATGACGCCTATTCTGGTTCTGGGATTTGGTATTACTCCGGTTATAGCGGTGGGTACTGATCTGTTATATGCCGCTTTAACAAAGTGCAGTGGTGTTTACTTTCATCATAAAAACCGGACTGTTGACTGGAAAATCGTTTTTTTATTAGGCAGTGGTAGCATTCCATGCTCACTCATTACTATTTCAGTTCTAGAACATTTAAAAAAAACCGGCTTTAATTATGATGACATCATCATGGTGACGCTAGGTATTATGCTTATTCTGACTGCTTTTATTATTCTGATAAAAAATAAATTACTGGCTTTTATTCATAGTAATCACCCTGACAGTCTACTGGTCAATCTGATCAGGCGTTTTCGACCACATATTACTGTTTTATCTGGATGTTTATTAGGATGTGTGGTGTCAATTTCTTCGGTAGGTGCTGGTGCTATTGGTTCAGCCATCCTGTTTCTGTTATACCCACGTAAAACATCTATTGCCATTGTGGGCACTGACATTGCTCATGCAGTTCCTTTAACTGCTATAGCCGGGCTAGGGCATCTACATTATGGCAGTGTTGATTTTAGTTTATTATTCGGTTTATTAGCCGGTGGCGTTCCGGCTATTTACCTGGGAAGCATAATAGGGAAAAAATTGCCTGATAAGGTGTTACGGCCATTCATTGCATTGTTGTTATTGGCAATGGGAGTGAAACTGCTTTTCTCACAAATAGCGGTTATCCCCATTATGGGTAATGTCTGGCACCAAATAATGCAGTGCCTACTCGAACAATGGTCGAGCCTTCTGCAATAGCGGCTTTTAAATCGCCTGACAT
>CAZNGU010000023.1:7907-10358 GCA_964572325.1 uncultured Methylomarinum sp. | reverse complement strand
CTCGCGACCCCAACCTTGGCAAGGTTGTGCTCTACCAGCTGAGCTATTCCCGCAATTCAATTTATCCGAGTATTATAAGTCATAAATCTGACCTGTCAATGCTCTATTTTATATTATTAACTAATGTCCAGCCTCTTTGCCCCGCACACTCACCTGCAATCATCTCAACCTGAACAAATTTTGTACTACCAAAAGCCTCTTGCATTTGCGTAACTTTTACCTTGGTACCTTGCGGCATGTGTCTACATCCACCGACACGATCTTCTGACTCAGTATCATCATAAGCAGCCATAGAACCAGGAATAGCAACCAGTCTTACCGTTGATTTTGGATCATAACTATTCATTGCTCTCAATTCATACGTCTGTCCTATAGAAACATTAGCTACTTTAACAACATGAAGAGTCTTTTTAGAGTCCCCACCACTCATCATTAAAATGATAATGATAAGCACCAAGCCTCCCAGTGCACCAAAGAAAACTTTGGGATTGGATTCTTTTAATTCCAGTATTTTTGAAACCACATTGCCTACAGCATTGGATGCTGCTTCAGTTTTACTAGCAGATTTTTCATTGCTTACAGCGTTAGAGACTGCTTCCGTTTTGTTACCAGACTCTTCTGTTTCATTAGAATTTTCATCATTACTCATTCTTTTTTCCTCTTAATAAAAAAGCTTATTTAAACGTATAAAATGCAAGGTTTTTTGCCCGTTTATTTATTATTATAGTTGAACTGGTTAAGGTACCATGCTGACAGAACTTTTCAAGTAATGATTTTAATTTAAACCATAAAAAAGCTGGTTTTTAAATATTTTCTGAGAAGATTTACTTAAAGCAGTAATTTCAATGCACTGTAAATCAAGGTACTTAAAAAACTAGCAGACTTATCTGAAAAACCAGCTCTTGTGATAGAATCTCATGGCTATAGTTTATCTGGAGATTAAGTGGTGGATGTTTCTAAAACATTAGGGTTATATAACAGTGAGCAAAATCTTGTTCAATTGCAGCAGAACTTAAATTTATACATTGCACTGAAGCTAGCGTCTTATGGTCAGCCAGTCAATCTGCAAGATGAATCTATTGAATTTATTTCTACTGCGGATGACATGCTACGTAGTTTTGTAGAAAAAAGTAGGCAACTTGTTTCTCATCATTATCCTGCAGATCGCAGAATACAGGATTTTATTAATACTTATTTAGCAGATCTTGATCTCGACAAAACCCCTTCTTTGCCAACATTAACTTTTGAACTGGATAGACATGGCATAGCCAGAGAACTCTCTTTACCCATGGGTAAAGATGAATTTTATTCTGATTGTGTCTCCAGTTATCGGGTAAAACAGGGTGTATTACATAATCCAACGACTGACAAAAGAACAACGGAAGGTTCATTTCATATTGCTAGCGGCGGCCTGCCTGTACCAGGAGATAAAAAAGAAGTACCAAAACTGACATTTGCTTTAATGTTAGAACAAGCCTTAAACCCACCCAAAGATATGTTAATGATTCCTTATACAGAAAACCAGGAATCAGCTGCTTACATGTTTACTTCTTTATTATTAAGACCCACTGTTAGCCCTGAAATACCCAATATTGCCAAGCAAAAAAGTATGGAAATCCGTTTTTTTGCACCGGGTACCTTAGTTAGCAATCTGGATTTCGTGGAAAGTATTTTTGGTAATGGCGGAAATCCAGCTTTACCGGAATATGATGCTGCTCTGGATGTAGAGCACTGGACAGGACATAGTGGCTGTGTGATTTTGGCTCCGCATTTGGTTAAATTAAGCAAACAGCAATTAGGATTACCGCACTGGGATGATGCCAGTGAACGGCAACGCACTGAAGGTATGTGCTGGCAAGATTCGGATGAATTATACAATAATGGTCAGGCTTTTAAATTAACCGCCCGAGATAAGTCAGGCGTGATAATTACTCTACTAGCCGATAATTATTTCGGCTACTGTAAAAAAGAAGTAAAAACCCAAATTAGTTATGCGGCAAACCTATACGGTTTCGCCGAGGAAGAACATGCCGGTGGCGCTTTAGCATTTCGTAGTGTTATACATGGCAATGAATATGGCGCAGGTGGTGCCAGCAGAGAAGAAGGTTACACTTTTAATGATGTCGTCAAAAACTATGGCGAGATCATGCAAGTCATGCCTGAAGGCTATGCCATTGATAAACAATATCCTGAGATTATCTATCTTCCACAACAAATTAAAATGGATGTTAATAGCCAGACTATCTCCTGGAAAACAGATAAGATCAGCTGGGGCAGTGATAAAAAAATCAACACTTTACGTTTACAACCAGGAAAAATATATATTAAACCCAGTGGCTATAAGCTAGAACTGGTTAAACATCCTTCTGCCCCCTCATGGCGAATAGTAGGAACTTGGGCAGAAGGTACTTTTTGCCACAAACCCAGTACTGTCTCAGGCGGAGGAAAGTC
>CAZNGU010000023.1:0-7807 GCA_964572325.1 uncultured Methylomarinum sp. | reverse complement strand
AAACGATTCTATCAGACTGAGTGGGGCGATAATTGGCGTATTTATTTTTCTGCTGATATTGTGGATGGATCGCCAGGCCATAATCTAAAATTTGAAGGCAGAGAAATAATGTCAAGCTTCTTGCGCATTGGTTTTAATGAACAAGGAGGCTGGCGGACATTTAAGTTAAGACAGGATTTTTATGCCGCAGAAAAAATACAAATGGAAGATGACATTACCGCCTCCGTCGTCGTTCCATCATCATTGATCAATGGTTATGCCTCTACAAATGAAAAATTTGAAAGTGTCAAACTGGTGACTAATTGTGAATTTAGACTATTTCAGCGACCTGATGATGCCATTCTTCCCGGCTATGATAAACAGACTGAAATCAACATGTCTGAACCTGGAAATTTTATTGCTAATTTCGAACCTTTGAATAAGGAGAAATTAAGCACCATAGTTGAAGATGTGCTCACCATGTCGAAATTTACTTCGCCAATGGCTAAATTATTAAACCAGGCTTATCAGGATGAGACAGGTTTTGTAGTGTCTTCTGCACATCCTCGCATTGTTGATGGAAAACCCACTAAAAACCCACGATATTTAGAAACGCGTGCTGATCTAATTAAGCCTATTCGTAAATATATTGCCGATTTAGGCATTCGTCTACATCGTAAAATACCCCTGGATGCACCCGTTGTTCACCCTGTTGATGCAGTATTAGCTGGCCGCAGAAACAACCCGCCCGAACCAGGGATCCGAGCATTAGCTGTCTACAACCCTATTCATTACCAGCAACTTCCTGAATTATTCATGGATTTTATTAGTTCGCTAACAGGTAAATCACCATCAACTACCGGAGCAGGCAGTGAGGGCGCATTAACTAAAGGCCCTTTTAATGCGCTAACAGCCACTGCTGACTTAAATAATGCACTAGTTTCTTATGTTTTGACCGGATATTCTGGTTTTTCCAGTTCAGCAGGGCATATTGGCTCCAATGTACGGGTTGACCATGATATCAGTTTATTAATTCCAGAAATCTGGACACGTTTGACTGCGCAACAAAGAGATGCTGATTTTCTGATAGAAAATGGTTACCTGGAAGCCCTGGAAGACTTTGAACACGAGGGAAATAAAGTCCTGGCAAGTCGACTGGGTTATCGGATTAATGAACGCTTTGTGCATGAGTTTATGGGGAAAATTTTTGATAATCCTAGTGCGGTTTTTACAGACGATATTTTAAAACCGGAAACACAAAATTTAATAGATTATGTTGATGGTATTAATAATATTGTTGAAACACAGCAAAAAGTAGCACAGCAATATCTAGATGATAACAGTGTCAATACTGCTTGCCCCCCTTTAAAGGCTTTATTACATATTATGGCAACAGGAAGCTATCAAGGTAAAGACATACAACACTCTGAAATAAGGGCGCTTTTTAGCAAAGAAAATCTATTGGCCTCTGACTGGTATCTTGAACGCCTGCAAATAAAACAAAACCGTGATATTGCATTATGGAGCCGACATATAGAAAGTTTACAAAACTTTTGTCAACTGGAGCATTATGCAGATGAAGTGGTTCGTCTAAAAATTGATGAGCGATTAATACTAGCAAAACAAGAACTGGAAAGAGTTGAAAGCTCAGATTATTTAGTGCAAATGACAGGTATGATCGGAGCAGACCCGTTGTCTGCACCGAGAACATCAATCGATTAAAAGTGATTTTGTAACAACTCTATGTGTATTTACGAGAAAGATGCAAGGTATTGATTTTATATTGGCAAGCAAACTTTATGAAAAATTTTGTAGTCTGTCTGAAGCCAAAACGTAATATGGGAATGGGTATATTAAACCCGTATTACACTTTGTTTCATACGGGCTACAGATGAACTGTTTTATAAGTTTTTTTCGGCTGATTCCCGTGAGAGCTAACCACACCTTGTTTTTATTTTTTTTTATGTTCAGATAAATATTTTTCTGAAAAATCTTTAGCTATTAAAGGCTTGCTAAAATAATAACCTTGAAAATTTACACAACCTTCTTTAGTTAAAAATTCAATTTGTTCGCGTGTTTCAACGCCTTCTGCTATCAAATTAAAGCGTAATCGGTCTGCCATAGCAATAATGGTTTCAATAATTACCTGGTCATCTTCATCTTTGCCAATATCATCGACAAATGATTTATCTATTTTTAATTGATCGACAGGGAATCTGGTTAAATAGGCTAATGATGAATATCCCGTGCCAAAATCGTCAATTGAAAAGTGTATTCCCAATTGTTTTAATTCTGTCATTTTAAGAATCACATCCTCAACTTGCTCAACTAAAAGCCCCTCAGTTAATTCCAGTGTTAATTTGTTCGCGTCAACATTCGTTTGTTCAAGCACTTGCTGTACCACCAAAACAAAATCTGCTTGCCTGAATTGAACGGGACTCACATTGACAGCAACATGCTCCAGGGATTCTATTCCTTGCCATAACTTGATTTTTTGGCAGGCATCTTCCAACACATATTGTCCTAGCTCTAAAATACCCCCGGACTCTTCTGCTATAGGGATAAATTCTACAGGAGATACAAAACCTCTTTGCGGGTGTTGCCAGCGAATTAATGCTTCTGCACCCACTAATTTACCTTGTATATTAATTTGTGGCTGATAATAAACCTGTATTTCCTGACGCTCGAGAGCATAACGTAAATCTTTTTCCAGTTCTACCCGCTCTCTTGCAAGTACCTGCATTTCAGGGATAAAAAATTGAGTTCCATTTCTACCTTTGATTTTTGCTTGATACATGGCGGTATCCGCTTGCATCATAATCGTTTCTGTACTGCTTTCATGGCCTGTAATGATAATTATACCGATGCTTAAGGTGACAAATAAATTATGCTCAAGTACTGTTATTTCTTTGGCACAGACAGCATGTAACTTATCTGAAATTATCTGAGCTTCCTGTACTGCCACCGTCCTGCTTGTTGAAATATTTGTCAACAATATGACAAATTCATCACCACCAAACCGGGCAATAGTATCCCCCTCTCTTAACACCCGTTTAAAGCGTGTAGCAATTTCTTGTAGTAATGCATCGCCTACCGAGTGGCCTAATGAATCATTAATGTTTTTAAATCGGTCTAAATCAATAAACATCAATACAGAAAAGTTCTGTTGGCGCTTATTAATAGCCAGCATCTGCTTTAGTCTATCCATCAACAACAAACGATTAGGTAAGGAAGTCAAGCCATCATGATAAGCCAGATATTCAACCTCTTGTTCGGCCTGATGACGCGAAATACCTAAACTTAACACATTCGCTACTCGCTTAAGAAAACTGATCTCGTAATCCTGCTGTTGATGGCCATGATCCACATATAAAACCAGGACGCCCAAAACCTTTTTTCCATCCATAATAGGCACATTAAAATGCCCATGGGGTTTCATTCCAGGATATGATATTTCATGCAAAGAATCTATACAGCTACTGAATGTAATTTCTGCTGTTTGAGCTGCCCGACCACATAAACACCTGCCAAAAGGTACTTTTGCGCATGACTTCAGCAATTCGGGAGCCAGATTATGGCTACATACCAAGGTTAGTATTCCCTCCTCGTCCTCTGCATTATGTAGAAATATACCCGACTTGGATTTAAGCTTAAGCCAGGAAAGAGAGACGATAATTTCGGCGGCCTTTTGTAAAAAATCTTCTTTTGATAAAAAAGAAAATTGCAAAATTGCGGAAAGAACTCTTTCTTCATCTACATTACGAGTAATTTGCTGCTGTAGCTGATTAGATTCGGTAATATCTCTAAAATGTGAAATGTAGTGGCTGGTTTCATTAAATGCATCTTTGACAACTGAAACATTCATCCAGACTAAATAATCTTCACCATTTTTTCGCTTATGCCATTGTTGCCCTTGCCAGTTTCCTTGTTCAGATAATGAAGCTCTCATCTCTTGCTGTACTAACACATCTTTTTCTTGCACAGAAAATAGTGTGTAATTAACACTGCCGATAATGTCATCAAAATGATAACCAGTAATTTGAGTATAAGCGTGATTGACCCGAATAATATGTCCTTTAATATCGGTAATGGCTATGCCTTCATTTGATTCAAAAGCAATAGCAGCAAGACGAAGAGCACTTTCGTGCTGTTTTCGTACAGTAATATCCGTAATGATACCAATCATTCGCAGGGGGATATTCTCCGCATCACGTTCAATCACCGTGCCTCGATTGAGACACCATAGATAATCACCTGTTAAGGTGCGAATTCGATACTCAGTTTCATATGTGTCACTTTGCCCTGCCAAATACTGTTCCAGGATTTGACGAGATAGCTGTACATCATCAGGATGCACCCGGTCTCTCCAGGTTTGTAGATTCGGCATGGTTTCATCAAGATCATAGCCTGTCATTTTGTACCAGTTACGGCTGAAAGAAACATTCTCATTGAGAATGTTCCAATCCCAGGCAGCTCCATTTGCAGATTCTAAAGCTAGTTGAAGTCGTTCCTCTGAGGCCTCTAATTGCTTATTTTTTCTTGAAACGGTATATTCCAGATCTCGAATATAATTTTTTTTGTAATCCTGGTATGCACGATGAATGGTAGAAATAAAAGACGCAGGGTCATTGGCTTTTTCCATGTAAGCAAAAGCCCTACTGTTAACAGCTTGTTTTGCCGATTCAAATGTGCCATACCCGGTATAAATAATCACCCGTATTCTTGGATCCAGTTTTAATAGCCGGGTAAGAAGATCTGCACCATTCAAATCAGGCAAGCGCAAATCGATGACCACCACACTAAAACAGATTTTCTTAAAACAATCTATTGCTTGCATTGCGGTTGCGGCTGTTACCACATCAAACCCTTCATCACTAAGAATATCAGTTAGAATATTCAATTGTGTAGCATCATCATCAACAACGAGCAGATGACTATTATTTTTATTTATTTTTGTTGATGTCATTTCTTATGAAAATAAGCGATTTAATTGCTATATCTAAACTACCATATTCGTGTTAGTTTAAACAAAAAAGTATTCTATCAATAGTAATTATCAGAAAGATACATGGAAAAAACCAGACGTGAATATAATGCATGGGTTGCGACTGAAACGATAGAAGATTATGCTTTACGTTATGCGCCGGCAAGCTACCGCAAATGGCCCGAACTTTTACTATGCAATACAGCATTAGGTAGTATTTCTTTTCTGGCATTAGAAGCCATCGGTGCAGCTATCGTTCTGGACTATGGTTTTACAACTGCGCTTTGGGCAATAGCCTTTGCCTCTGTCATCATCTTTCTTACCGGTCTGCCTATTAGCTATTACGCAGCCAAATACAATATCGATATTGATTTACTAACGAGGAGTGCCGGGTTCGGTTATATAGGGTCAACCGTTACTTCATTAATTTACGCCTCTTTTTGTTTCATTTTTTTTGCCCTGGAAGCCGCTATTATGGCTCAGGCTCTAAAGTTGTATTTTGAACTTCCCCTATCCCTGGGCTATTTACTCTGTTCGCTAATAATCATTCCCTTAGTCTATTACGGCATTACCTTAATTAATCGCTTACAGCTCTGGACGCAACCTATCTGGCTGCTACTAATGATCTGGCCATTTTTTTTAATTCTAATAAAAGAACCCCATGCCATTGCTAAATTTTCCGAATTTTCTGGCATCATCTCCAAAAGCCATGAATTTAATCCCTATTACTTCGGTATTGCAACCGGTATATCGCTTTCCTTGATCGCCCAAATAGGTGAACAAGTTGATTACTTGCGCTTTATGCCCGACAAGCATCAAGGTAATCGCTGGCGTTGGTGGTTTTCAGTTATTATGGCTGGGCCAGGCTGGATAATACTGGGTTTTGCCAAACAAATTGGCGGTGCCTTTCTGGCTTTTATTGTCATTGCTAATGGATTGAGTCTTGATCAGGCAAAAGAACCTGTAGAAATGTTCTATATGGCCTATCGCTATGTATTTGAAAACCCGGAAATAGCACTAGCTGTCAGCACCTTTTTTGTTATTATTTCGCAAATCAAAATCAATGTGACTAATGCCTACGCAGGCTCGCTAGCCTGGTCAAACTTTTTCTCTCGCGTCACACATACTCACCCAGGCCGTGTGGTCTGGATGGTATTTAATATTGCTATTGCTTTATTGTTGATGGAATTAGGGGTGTTTTCTGCTTTACAAAAAATTCTTGGACTTTATTCAAATATTGCAATTGCCTGGATTGGTGCGATAGTCGCTGACCTAGTGATTAATAAACCCCTTAAACTCAGCCCTCCAATTGTTGAATTTAAACGCGGACATCTTTACGATTTTAATCCTGTTGGTTTTTTAAGCATGATTATTGCCTCAATTATTTCCATTATAGCTTTTTCAGGTTTTTTTGGTGACTATCCCCAGGCTTATTCAGCGCTGATTGCTTTATTCATCAGCCTAATACTTTCTCCTATTATTGCCTTCATTACAAAAGGTAAATATTACATTGCCCGTACCGATGAGGATCTACATTTTGATGCAGATGAATCCAACATTTGTATTCTCTGTGAGCAAAAATATGAGCGGCCTGAATTTGCCTATTGTCCCGCTTATAAAGCACCGATTTGTTCTTTGTGTTGCGCGCTGGAAACAACCTGTCATGATTGTTGTAAGCCAGAAAAAAAAGAGTTTATCAGGCATTCCATCATTGATTTTCTCTCATTTGCATTCAAAAACAAACTGACTAAAGATACACGTCAACGTATTGCTAGTTTTTTTATCTTGAGTACTGTCTTGATAACTATTTTAGCTGCAACGCTCTGGCTTATATTTATTATCTCTTCAGACCAAATTGCAGAAAATTTATTAGCGTCTTTTCAATCTAACTTTTTACATGTTTTTTCGGTATTTCTGGTTTTAATCGGTATTGCGTCCTGGTGGATTGTATTACTACAAGAAAGTCGTCAACTAGCAGAAAGTAGCTTAACTGAGCGAAATAACACACTTGAACAAGAAATTGAATTTCGTAATAAAATTGAACAAGAATTACAACAATATCAAAGTAGCTTAAAACATTTAGTCGCTGAACAAACAGCTGAATTAAGAGAGAAACAGGCCGAATTGGTTAGAAATGAACGCTTGACTACTATCGGTAGTGTATCAGGAAGTATCGCTCATGAATTACGTAATCCCTTAGCAAGCATCCGTAATGCGGTATTTTATTTGCGTAGAAAAATTCCCGATTCTGAACCAAAATGGCAAGAGTATATGGGAATCATTGACGATGAGGTTGAATCAGCAAATCAAATAATCAGTAATTTACTGGAAATGTCTAGACCTATAAATTTATCCTTTCAACAGATTTCATTAAATACACTGTTAGAAGAAGTATTTACAGCCAATATTTCAGCACAAGATTGTTATTTTAAATTCACTTTTCACTTTAATCCCGACCCATTTGAATTATACTGCGATCCATCAAAACTTAAACAGGTCTTCGAGAATTTATTATCAAATGCACTGCAAGACATAGATTCAAAAAGAGAGGTCATTGTATCTGCCAGGCGCGATAATAATTTTGATATCATTACTTTTCAGGATAATGGTGTGGGTATTGATGAACAACATCGAGCATTTATTTTTGAACCTCTTTACAGTACCAAGACTAAAGGAATTGGCTTAGGTTTATGGATTTGCAATGAAATAATCAAACATCATAAAGGCACAATTAGATTAGATGATAACTTGAATTTCACACGGTTTATTATCCAAATCCCTCACCAATAATCCTAGAAAGATCAGTTGGGCGCGGATTTATAGTGCAAGCTATTGGTTTCACAG
>CAZNGU010000022.1:0-10520 GCA_964572325.1 uncultured Methylomarinum sp. | reverse complement strand
CCTGCTATGCGCCTGTTCGTGCGCCTTGAATATAAATAAAAACCCTGCGCCAGTTACTCAACTTATTCCATACCCGTTCCTAAGGTCTTAATGCTGCTGAGATAATACATTAAGCAACATACCGGCTAAATTACTTATTGTTGAGTTGTTGTATTGGTTGCTGCAATATATTGAGATAATATTGACATATTCTTGCTAAAAACCTTAGAAGAAATAATGTTTGTTTCAATGCTCTGTCTAAAATTTTTCTCTCCCTGATAATATAACTTTCCTTGATTAATCCAGCGTCCCTGAGTATCTAGTGCAGCAATAACTTTTTTTACTTTGTCTTCAAATGAGCGTTTAAGTGCTGGGTTCTTTTTTTTAAGGCATTTGAAGCGAGCGGATATTTCACTAGAAGCTTTAACTAAACATGCATATTTTTTCTTGAGTTTTTTTATACGTGAACCTACCTTAAAAGCATAATGTTTAGGCAAATTATCATCTTGATAGGATAACTGGTAATTTTTAGTGAAATAAAGGGGCGTGTTAGTTTTTAATTCATAAAAGCGAGCCAATTTCCCATCAGCTAAAACTGAACGCTCAAGCCATAAAAATGCGGCGGGTAAAGGGGTGAGAAATTTTTCATTTCCAGTTTCTCGAAATAATTCCATTAAGCTGAATATTACTGCCTGTGACTCTCGTCCAGAAATTGCTGGAGGCTCATATCGTCTTGCCCATGCTGGTTCCATTAATGGGTTGTATTGCTGTGCCCATGCGGGTTGAGGTTCTGGCATTTGTGCTAGAATTAGAAAATCCCCTGCCCGTTCAGCTGAGAGAAGTAATTCTTTATCACCATATATTTTATAGGCCTCAAGTAATGTCGATATTATATCTGCCATGACATTATCATTAAGGGTGTAATAGCTATGATATTTTTTTTTGGGATGAGTCTGTGGCCAGGAATCTGGAAAACGGGCTTTAATTACATTATATTGAAGAGGATTATGAGAGTGATCAAAACGCTGGGGCCAGGCACCATTTGAATATTGTGCTTTAATAAGGTGCTTTAAACCATAATCAATAGCCTGATGAATTTGTTGATCTTTAAAGTCTAATGCTTGATCAAGGTGAATTAGAAACAGTAGAGCACTTTGAGAAACATTATCATCCAATATACTCAAATTTTTTGCATGGGGTAACAGGGTTACTCCGTTCGCAATATTTTTTCTATACCGATATTTCCTGGCATTTTCTGCACTTAAATCAATATTGTAATACCAGCCGCCTGACTCAAGTTGTCCTGAGAGTAAGGCATATCCAGCATCATGAGCAGCATTTAAGTGTATTGTTTCTCCTGAAGCTTTATATGCCTTCAAAAATGCCTCACCTACCGAGGGGGTGCCAGGAGGTTGAACCCATATTGTAGAATCATCGGCTTTTTTCTCGCCTTCACGGAGTGTCAAATCTTCACTGTACCGCCATAAATAACCACCCTGAATAGAAACTTTCTCTCGAAAAAAAACAGAGGCTTTTAGCATGCTTTTTAAGCTGGCTTCACGCAGTGCTGCATCAGCAAAACATAAATTTGTGCTGGTAAAAAGAAGCATGCTAAACATTAAAGTAACTCGATATTTCTTTTGGATTTTCGATATTTTCATTGTTTCACTCTCTCTCTAGTTTTGCTTTAATCCTAAATCTGGAAAATGAATATGCCAGTAGTTTTTTAACCCCTACTTCTTTTACAGAAATAATAAGCATTATTAGCGTATTAAAGTTAAGGCCTGGAAAGCTAAGATAAGTTCTCACCAGTCGTTCACAATAGGCATCATGACCTAACCATTCTTTGTGTTTTGTGGCAGATGCGGCTCTTTTAATTTTATCTCTCCAACTCATTGCTCTTGATTTGGATGTAATACTTTCATGAGAACCTCTTCTAAAATAAAGAAGTGGCTCTGGTATATAGGCTATATCTGAGATTTGTGAAAGCCTGACATACATATCCCAGTCTTGACCTGAAGGTAAGCTCTCATCAAATGGGTTTTTTATAAGCATAGATCTTTTTACTAGCAGGCCTGATGTACCACAATATGGATTGCCATTTTTTAATCGCTGTTGACTAACTATGGACTCAATAAATGTTACAGCACTTTTTTTTGAGTACATGTCGGAGTAGGAAGTTACACAAGCAATAAAATGTGATTTTACAAGGCGCATTTGTTGATCAATTTTTTCCGGGTACCATGCATCATCATCATCTAAAAAGGCTACCCATTCGCTAGTGGATTTTTGAATACCTATATTTCTGGCAACATTCGCACCACTGTTGTTTTCTAAACGGACATACTCAATACGAGGATCATTTGTTTTCTCTAGCAGATATAGTAAGGATGTAGGAGAACAATCATCCACTACGATAATTTGTGATAGAGCATAAGTTTGAGCCAAAACACTGGCGAGTGATTTTTCTAAAAAATCTGGACGGTTATATGCGGTAATAACTGCGGAAACGGTTGCTGAGTTATGAATTGTCATGCTTATAAGTTTTTTTTATCAATGGCTTTGCTAGCTGATAAAACTGACTGGCTGTTTTTTCCCAGCTGTAATGCGCTTTAGTGACTTTATGTAATCTATTGCCTAAATCCGCACAGTATTCAGGTTCAGCGGCTAATTTAAGCATTTTTATGGACAATTCATTAATATTATCTGCTGTAAATAAGGCATCCGTTTCTTCTTTTATTACATCGCGATTTGCCGGCACATCAGCAGCTAAAACGGCACGTTTTGATGCCATAGCCGATAACAAACTATTTGACATGCCTTCTAAAATAGACGGAAGGATAAATGCTCTGCAATTATGCATCAGTGGATTAAGCTGATCTTGTGAAATATGACCCGTAAAAAAAACCTGATCATTGGCAAGTGCTTGAATTGTTTTTTCATATTCGGGGTCTTTCACATGGCCTCCTGCGACAATTAAGGGTAATCTCATTGTGTCTGGGAGTAGGGAATGTGCTTCAAGTAATTTATCTAATCGTTTAACAGGGTCAAGCCGGGCTGCAAATAAAAAATATTGAAAAGGTTTGATTTTTAATTGTTTTAAAATATGTTCATTTTCTTGTATTGCTGCTTTTGCACCATTGGCAATATATACAACATCATTTCTTTTTGCTTTAAATAGTCTGACCATGTCTAAGCTGTTAACCGTAAAGTGGTGAGGGAATTTCCATGCACAATATTCCCCTAGCCTTAAAATTTGCCGACTAATGACGCCCCATTTATCTCGTTCACTGTCAATAGCACGCAAACTGGTTATTACTTTAAGACCTCCTAACCTAAGAACAGGTGTAAAAATGCAAGGGCCTGATGCAAAAACAATGACAAGTCGAGGGCGATCTCTAAAAATGGCAAGTAACACAGAAGAAAAAATCAGGCCGTGTTGACCTAAAAACTGATAGATCCATGAATAAATAGATATACGTTTAACATTTTGGGGCAATTCAAAGATGCTATCAATTTCATTATTAACGCCATAAACATGAATGAATATTTCTTTTTCTGCAAGTTGTAATGTAATTTCTCTTATTGCATTCTCAACGCCGCCATAATTAGAAAATAACCCTCTTCCACCAATAAATGCAATATCAGCTGTCATTTTTTAAGCGCTCTATAATTGAAAAATAATAAATAAATGAAAATATATAGGAGAAAAGAAATATACCTTCTATTTGCCATAAAGGCATTGTGCCTAGGTTTAAAATAAGAAAAGACATTGTCATGCCCATAAGAATATATTTTACTTTTCTTTCCTTTAATAAAATAACCTGTTTAAACATTTGCAAAAAAATCAAGCATAAAATAGTAAGTCCAGAAATTCCTAACTCATAATAAAAAGAAACAAATGTATTATGGGCATATTTTAGAAAATAGTTTTTCCACGAGTCCATTCCATTTCCTATCAAAATATGTAACCAATCGCCTTCATTAGTCAGTGCAATATAATCACTCCAGATATATAATCTGCCAGACAAGTAACGCTTTTCTTCATTGGTATAATTTTCAGGGGATGTCATAAGATCTGATGCATTGCCAAGTACTTGAGGTATTTCAATAAAACGATCTAAAAGCACATCTATTTCAATAAAAAATAAACTTATAAAGGCGATTGCAAAAATCAATGAGAAGGATAGTTTTTTCGTACCCCCACCTTTCCAATATTGATCATATATAAACATAGCAATTAGCGGTAATGCTGCAATAAGTGTTGTCCGGTAATTAACCATGGCCAGGAGAAAAATAAAAAAAGAGAAAAGGTACATTCCATTTGTTTTAAATTTAACTTTTAAATACCGCAGCCACATGAGCCCTATAAAGAGGCTTGTAAATATAATGATTGAAAATACAGCCTCGTGAAAAAAGCCACCAATATAACTTGCGGAACCATCAAACTCAGTCACTTTTGAATAGCCTGTAAGAATGGATAATATCTGGAGTATTACTGGATAAGAAAAAGCTATTAATAGCAAGTTGGTTACTTGTTTTGGACCATCTACTAAATAGCAGTAAAGAAAAATCACCATGAATTCTAGTAATAACACCCACTTGACTATACTAGTTATTGATTGTCCGATGGTTTGATTAATGAGTGCACTAATAACAATTAACACTATCATTAGTTTTATCAAAATAAAGTATTTTAAGGACAGTAATTTAAAATCCAGAAAAAAAATAGCGATACCTGCCATAGTAATCGAGTGAATGGCATTAATTGACAGAGGACCAACAATATTTATATAAGTGAACTGGTGAAATGAAGCAAGCACAATACGGCTAAAAATAAAAATGAATAAAAAAATCAGTGTGTTACTGCATCTGTTTTTTTTAATCCAGCTGATAGCATAGGAACAAGTAGCAATGAATACTATTATCTTGAATAGTTCGAACATGATACTAAGGTTTTCCTTTTATCTTTATTAAGATATTTTGGAAGTGGGCATAAAAATGCTCGACATTGAAATCTTGTGCTCTGATTAGACTTTGGGTCTCTAAGGTATTTCTAATGTTCTCATCATTAGCGACTAAAACCATTGCAGAGGATAAGGCTTGAATATCGTTTACCTGGATAATGAGACCCTGTTTAGCATGGATATATTTTCCTTGTGGTATAGAGCCATCAATGCCTAATATTTCTCTTGATCCACCACAGTCTGTTGCTATAACAGCCTTTCCTAAAGCCATTGCTTCAAGCAGTGCATTGGGGAACCCTTCAGATTTTGACGACAAAACAAAAAATAAGGCGTTTTTTAAATAGCCTAATGGGTTTTCTTTAAACCCTAAAAATTTTACTTGATCACCAATGCCCAATTCATCTGCTAAGTGTTGAAGACGATGTAACTCTGAACCCTGGCCTAGTATTTGTATACCACAGTCTAACCCTGAGCTAGCATATGCTCGTATTAAAATATCAAAGCCTTTGATAGGTGTTAGTCGTCCCATAGCAACAATAGGAGATGAAAGCTCTTTAATCTCAATCTTAGAAGCCTTATTAATTTCATCAATATCTATGGGATTATTAAGTATGACTATTTTATCTGAGGAAATATTGTAGTCATTTTCCAGGCAGCGCTTAATATCTTTTGATACTGCAACGATGCATGAGGCTTTGTTATAAATTAAGCGTACGATTCTTTGTTTAATTTGCCCCAAAAAATTTGAACCTAACCTTTCATTTGTATTGCTGCGCTCACTAATAATTGATTGATAGCTAAAAATAATACTACCCGCAACATTAAGGCTATTTGCGCGGGTCAAAAAGCTAAAAACATAGTCTGGTTTTGATTTTCTTATAATGCCAAGATATTGCCAGAGTATACTTAATTTATTAATACCACAATTCAGTCGATGTACTTTAATTCCATTCGGTAACTGATGCATTTCTTCCTTTCTATCTAGCAAAATAACTTCTATCGAATGCTCTAATGACTTATCTTCACTCAAAAGTTTAATAAGTAGAGAAAAAATATGCTCTGCTCCACCACCTTCTAATGAATTTATTACATAAATTCCTTTCATATAAATTTAATTAGTTATTAAAATCGTTCATATTTTGTCTATATTTATACTGCTTGATTATTATCAGAACCATCCTTTTATGCCAATTTCAATCATCCCTTTTTCCATAAAATGAAATATTATCAAAATAGTTCTATTCACTCAGACCCTTTTATTAAGGGACTGTTAAAACGGTTGCCTAATGATCTTGAAACGGAGTTTACTGAAGAACAATTAGCAGGGTTAAAAGTGGCTTTAGCCAATCGCTGCTGGAATGATCACCCCATTGATTTTAGACGAAGTATTGGTTTATTAAAATGGCGATATTATTTTGTTTTTATTGCAGGAAGAGATCTACGGGTTTCAAGAATTCAAAACAGGGGTGGGCTTAAAGTAGTTGAAAGCCTTTTTTTAACTGTTGTGCTCATTTTTATGTCGCTATTTGGCCTTTTTCTGGCCTATATCCTAAAATCTGCACTCGGTATAGATATATTTCCTGGGTATTCTTTTGGCATTTGGGACTGGTTTAAAAGTAGTTTTATGTAAATCTAGTACTACACAACACAAGTACTCCAGATCCCCATTATGTTAATAAGCCTGTTCACTTACAAAGCTTTTAAAAATAGTAATTAAAAATATTCTACAGTCCAAAGCTAAAGACCAGTTACAGATATATTCTAAATCACAGCGGATACGGCCACTCATTTTTTCTAGAGTATCTGTTTCTCCTCTGAAACCGCTAATTTGAGCCAACCCTGTAATGCCTGGTCTCACTTTATGCCTTAGCATATAGCCGTTAATCTGTTTTCGGTAGAACTCGTTATGAGAAACAGCATGGGGGCGAGGGCCTATTATTGACATTTTTCCTTGCAATACATTGATAAACTGGGGGAGTTCATCTAAGGATGTTCTTCTTAAAAAGTGACCAAATGGTGTCACTCGAACATCATTTTTTGTGGCTTGCGGAACAATGTCTCCATCTTCACAGACAGTCATAGTACGAAATTTCCAGACCAAAATTTTTTCGCCATTAAAGCCATAGCGTTTTTGTTTAAACAAAATAGGACCGGCAGATGTGATTTTTACGCCAATTGCAATTAATAGCAGAGGCAGGCTAATCATTATTAAGATAAGAATTGAAAAAATAATGTCAAAAAATCGTTTGGCAAAACCATCAACACCATAAAAAGGTGTGTCGTGAATACTGATTACAGGGAGTCCTCCCATATTTTCCATATTTGACCGTAATAAATCAAAGCCGAATAAATCAGGCACATAATAAACACCAACTGTGGTATCAGATAGTGCAGAGATAATTTCTTTGATTCGCTTTTCTGCTTTTAATGGCAAGGTGATGTAAACGCAATCAATCTTATGTTGGTTCACCATTTCTATAAGATCTGCTGTATTACCCGATAGTTGCATTGCTGAATCTTGGTGTCGCCCTTTTTCTTTTTTTATTCGATCATCAAAATATCCCACAAATGAAAAGCCCAGCCAAGATTCTTTTTCTATAATGGCTTCTAACTCATAAGCAATCTTAGTTGAGCCTAATATTGCAACTTGGTGGGACTTTTTGTTCCAGGATTTGAGAAGACCCTGGATTGAACGGAAAAGTAAATGCCATGCTAATAGCTCAATGGGTACTAATAATAACCAAAACCGAAAAATATTCTCATATCCTGTAATTAAATCAGGTTGAACCTGGAAGATCAGGAAAAATATAAAAACAACACCTAGCCAGGAACTCTGTGTCTTTATTGTTTCGTCTATTAAATTTATACCGCGTGGTGCATGATGCAATAGGGTGAGTTCTGCAAAGAAGTCAAACGATAGAATTGCAATTAATAACAATCCAGTGGGAAATTGATCTGATTCCATTCCATAAAAATCAAACCAGCACTTCAGAGTTATTGCAATAATTGCAGTATCTAATAAGCGAATGAGCGCGATAACTTTTGAACGACGGTTTCTAATTACGCCTCTTCTATTAATGTGTTTCATGGAGTCTATTGATTTGTAGTTCGGTTTTATTTATTGCGCGTTACCTAAGGGAGATGAAAGAAATAATCATCCAATCCTGCCCAATATCGAACGATTATTTCGTTCCAGCTCCCTAAGCATCTTAATAAATCAAAGCCCTTCATCCTAAAGTGCTAATACACATGGCGTAGTTATAATTGTTTAATGTTTAAATAAGGCAAGTAATATGCCGTTTAATAAAAATTCATACAAAAGGTGACTGGTTTTTTTAAAAAAATCAGTAATTAATACCAATTATCTCCAGCATATTTAAAATAATTTAATATAACTAATTGTTATTTAAAATATATTTATAATTATTTCTTCTCCTCCAGAAAGTGAGCTTAAGACAAAACTCATATCAATTGGAAGAAACATTAACTCGCTGGAATGATTATGAGAGTATAAATACCTTGGCAGGCTGTCTTCATTCCCCGACACTTTTAAGTTGCTATGGAAAGCGGATGTGTTTTGAGAAGCTTAATTGCCGATTTCCTTTACAAGTGCTCTGTAGGGAGTAAGTATTGCTGAAGCACTTATATTGCTGATTCCATAAACATTTAATATCTTTCGATAGAGGACAAAATGCCCTGTAACTAGAGTATTAAGTTTTGGTTGGCCATATGTCGTGCAAAGGCGACAGTCTCCTAGTGCAGCACCTATTTTGGAGAGATTAATAAAGTGATTTGGGTTTTCATTTAAATCAATGCTATATCAACGCTTATACTCATCAAAGCAAAATAGGTGCTGCACTAGTGGCAAGAAAATATTTTTGATCGCCTTCCAGAACCAAACAAGTTAATACACCGGTCAAATAAGCACCCGTATCAATTCCAATTCGATTGGGTAATACTTGTGGTTTATTTATTGTTATTGAGTGACCGTGAACAATTATTTTTTCGTGAAGATCTTTGGAATTTAAAAACTCATCTCTAATCCACAACATATCGTGCTTAGATTGTTTGTTTAATGCAACGGTTGGTTTGATTCCGGCATGAACAAAAAAATAATTGCCTATTTCATAAGAGAAGTCTAGCTGTTTATAAAAAGAAAAGTGTGACGCAGCTATCCTTTTAGCCAAATCTTTTTGCAACTGGACTAATTTTTTTCCAAAAGGAATGCCTGTTATAGAAATACCGTAGCTTAATATTGTTGCCAGCCCTCCAAAACTTAGCCATTCCTGAGCAATGCCAGGGACATTATTCAAAAAATCCAGTAAGACTTGCTCATGGTTTCCTCGCAGATAAACATGTTTGAAGCCTGGTAGAGGTTTTTCTAATAAAAGATCGATGACTTCTTTGGAATGTAAACCTCTGTCAATATAATCGCCCAGATAAATAATAAATTTCTCACCCGAATAATGGGCGGAATCTAAAATAATTTTATTATGGATACTTTCTAACAGATTAACTTGGCCGTGGATGTCACCGATACAATAAACTCGAATGTTATTGGGAATACTTCCTAACTTTTTTATTTGTTTCAAATGATTTACGGTTTCTGGAAAAAACTTTAGCTTATATAGTACTGTCTGTATTTAGCATAATGATAATAATAGCCAGAATCAGATCTGCTATATTGATTTAAATCAACTTTTTGTAAAATGATTCCGGCAATATTTTTAGTGCCAGACTGAGCCATTTGATGTAAGGCGGCTTTAGCTACTTTTCTTGGTGTGGAATCCCAACTTAAAACAAACAAGGTTTTATCTACCAGGCTGGATAATACGCGAGAATCTGTGACAGCCATTACTGGTGGTGAATCTAAAAGTACTAAATCAAAATCTCTTTTTAATTCGTCCATAATTTGTTGCATTCGTTTAGAAGCAAACAAATCAGCCGGGTTAACATAGCTGGACATTCCTCGGGATAGAATTTTCATTCCAGTTTTTTCATCGTGCAATAACATATCCTTAATAGATAAGGAATGTTGCAATAATAAATCAGTTAAACCTGGTTGGGTGCTATCCAGCCCCAGCTTTTGTTCAATAGTTGGGAGTCTGAAATCGGTATTGACTAACACAACTTTTTGCCCCGCCTGAGCCGATACTCTAGCAATTAACATGGCTAGAGTGCTTTTTCCCTCAGAAGGTACAGAGGAAGTGACCAATAAGGATTTAACTTGTTCAGCAGGGTTGAGTAGCATTAAAGAAACACGTAAAGAATTAACAGCCTCTGTTAAATAAGAGTGTGGTTTATAAAGAACATAATCATGTGCTTCTTGTTGAGCATTAATTGTAGGAATAATTCCTAAGGTAGGTAGATGTAAAAATTCATCAATCTGTTCCGGACTTCTCAAACCAGGGTTTAACTTTTCTAACACAACGGCTAACATAATTGCAAAAAACAAAGCGCCTAAAATACTAATAGACAATAATAATGTTTTCTTTGGAAAAGAGGCGAGCAAAGGAACTTCTGCCTCAGAAATGATGCGGGCATTAGCTTCGTCCATTCCTTGTGTTGAGGTGG
>CAZNGU010000021.1:0-10706 GCA_964572325.1 uncultured Methylomarinum sp. | reverse complement strand
AACAAAAATTAACGACAATAATGAGTAATTTACATATTCTGAAAATTTCATTTTTAAAATCTACTGTAAGTCTATGCTTTAAAGAGGGTTATTATTTTATTGCGTAGAAGCAACTTATGGGTAATAGGCAGTCCTAGGTCTCGTCATAAAGGCCAAGCAAAGTTAACGCGTTTAAATTTGTTTTTAAGCCGATAGGGAACAGTGCAATCAAACACTGCTTTTGCAGTCAATCCTGTGCTGGAAATGTTTGGTGAGTATTCCGGGTTTTGTGTGGGATCCAGGGGAAACCCCTGAACATTGCTGAGTGAGATTAGATCAGTATCAACCTGAAACCGTGAGGTCATAGCCCACCAGACATCTTGTTCATTAAATACATCAACATCTTCATCGACTAATACTATTTGTTTGATCATCCGAAACACACCGAATATTGCCAATGCTGCCTGTTTTACTAAGCCATCATGTTGTTCACAATCTTTTCTAAACTGTAGAAATAACAGGAGATAGCCTCCCCCGGCGGTACTGCAGTATGCATTGATAATATTTGTTGTTACATTATTACGCAGGAAATCCAGAATTGCTGCCTCCAGGCCAAAGCCTAGTAAATTGGATTGCTCATATCCCGGGCCAATAACGCTCTGATAAATTGGATTACGGCGATGGGTGATCGCTTTTATTTTGATTACCGGAAGTCCGGGGTGGACGCTGCCATTGTAGCCCAGAAATTCTGGCATAGAATAATGAGAAGACTGGCTTTCAGGGATGATTTCATCGGTAATTTCTCCCTCCAGAACATATTCGGCATGACTAATGCAATCTGTATCAATAGAAACACAGGGCGAAATTTCAAATGCCCGTCCACGCAGACTGCTGGCAATATCCAGTTCATTAAAGCCTAAGGGGACTAAGGGTTCAGGGCAGCAGGATGCTATATAAACCGCAGGATCCAGGCCAATATGAATGGCAATGGGCAGGGCTTTACCCTGTGCTTTTGCTGATAAATAAAATGATTCAAGATGTCGGCCTGGCACCATCCAGATGGTTAATTTATCTGGTCCTTGAACACAAAGACGATGGACTGAAATATTACGGCTGTCAGAAAGAGGGTCTTTTGCCATGGATAAGCCCAAGGTGATATAGGCACCCGCATCTTCTGGGGTTAAGGTAAAATTAGGCAAACTTCTAAGATCAATATTATCTGTCTGTATGACTTCTTGAACGAGTGGGTTTTTTGACAGAATAGGTGGTATGGGGGTGCGTGCTGCGCTTATTAAACGTTCTGCAACTTTGTCTTGTGTTGTACCAAGATATCGGGCACAGCGTTGTCGAGAGCCAAATACACCCACCACTGCGGCTTTATTGGCGGGCATTACTTTATCGAAAAGAATGGCCGAACCTTTGGCCGTGGGCGGCTTAATTGGCACACCACCGGCTTTATTGGCATAGATTGATGCAGCCTCGCAGTATGCCTGAACAGGTGTTGTATAGGTCTCCAGTTCGCCTTGCTGGGTTTGGAGAAACTGGAGTGCTGAAGACAAATCGCTTATCTGGTGGCTGTTCATGGATAAAATACGCGGCTATAAAATGAAATATTCAGGGCGTTTGGGATTGCCATTTTAAACCCGAGAATGACTGATCTGTTCATGCTCAAGATTACCTGTTGCTGTTTTATCTCCGTCCATAAATAATAAGGGGTGATGGTGTCTCAGAGCGGTAATACACTGGTGATACGGCACATTATTAAAGCTACCATGATAGTTGATAAATTCCAACGATTGATTGCCTTGTTTATCATAAGCTTGCAGCGTAGCGTCATGAATGCCATCAAATTCCAATGGTTCCATCTTGAACAAGTGACATAACATTAAATTAAATACTGGGGTGGCTTTTATCCAGCGTCCATGTAGATAAATTTCAGCATAGGCATGATAATGAAACACATCACCTCCTACCATTTTTTTCAATGCCGGCGTGCTAAGATGATTTCTAACATCACTAAATGTGAGTCGTGAGGGTATACCTAGGTATCTCGCTGCTGTTGCAAAAACAATGGATTTATGAATACAAAAACCCACTTTGCTTTTGATAATACGACTGGCTTTTAATCCCTCTCTGGACATATCAACACCATACACATCATAACGGATACGATCGCGCACGGCATAAAATAATTTGACCATCTGTTTAACAGGATCCTGCTCAGAACCAATGATAAGATCAGTATAGTCTGCGACGAGGGGTGAATCCCAATCTAAAAATTCGGTCACTTGTAATGTTTCGGTATTGGTTTTGATAGACATTGATTTCTCCTATTTATTAGCAGCATGCAGATGACAGCTCTTTTACAAGACGGTTAAAACAAGGCGCAATCTGATCAGGAGCATTTAAATTATTTTCTACTATTGCAGTAGCAGCACTACCGATAATAACGGCATCAACACCAGTTTGTCTTATCTTTGATACATCGGTAGCGGTCTTGACTCCAAACCCTATTGCCAGAGGCTTTTTTGTTTCTTCACGTAATGCTGTCAACTGGTCTAATTTTGCCCGGTCAAATATGACTTTATTACCGGTTTTTCCAAATTGTGAAACCACATAAATAAAGCCTTCTGCATCTTGGTAAGCTTGATCCCGAGTTTCATGATTAGAACCTGCAAAGAAACTCATAATACGCCCCAGCCCCAGGTTTTCTGACTCGTCAACATAATACTTTCTTTGTAAAGAAGGTAAGCAATGAATTAAAGTGCCGGAAGCACCTGCTGTTAAACAGAGTCTCAGAAAATCTTTAATACCGAGAGGTTTTACCGTATGGGCATAATCGGCAAGTATTACGATAGAGAGTGCCAGTTCATTTCGGGCTCGACGCACTAGATTCAATACTGAATGAAGATCAACGCCATTGTTAAGAGCCCGTTTATGGGATGCTTTAATGAGAGGGCCATCAGTCAATGAATTTGGAAAAGGAATGCATAATTCAACGGTGGCTACTTTATGTTTTGCAAGTACTCGAAGAATTTCAAAAGTAACTTCCATGCTGGGGTCGCCGGCATTGACAAAAAATATTAATTCGGTTTTGTCTTTGTTTCGGCTTCTGATAAAGGATTGTTCCAGTTCTACACCACGTATAAGCGACATCATCTTAATTTAACCTCCCATGAGCGGCTGCTACAATAGAACGAACCCGGCTTTTATTGATTTTGGAAGCAATCCTAGCCCCTGAATCAATATCAACACCGAACAGAGGTATATTCGGGCGAATGGATCTTATTTCATCTCCATCCAGTCCGCCAGCTAAAAACAAGCGTTCTGCACCTAGAATATCAACTAATTCTTTAACAGTTTGGGCTGGAATTTTTTCGCCAGTACTCCCCGATTTTTCACGGGAAATAAAATTATCAAGAATAAATGCATCCGCTCCAGATTTTGCATACTCTTTAAGCAAAGGTTTTTCCAGACATTTTCCTTTCTGGATATGTAAGACTTTAAGTATTTCACAGTCACCTAGGCGACTTTTAATCATTTGTACTTCTTTCGGAAGTTGAAAACCATGTAACTGAACCCCGGATAGATTAGAATCTTTAACAAATCTAGCAATGGCATCGGGATTATTTTCAGTGGTTACACCAATGCATTTGAGTTGACGCAGTGGGGTATGGCTTAATTGTGAAAACTGCTGTTGATTAAGCGTGTACTTACCATCAGGGACAAGAAACCAGAGGCCTGCATAATCGACTCCGGCTTCATCCAGCATACTGAGCTCTGAGGATTCAGTGGTACCACATATTTTCACCTTAAAACTATTTGATTCTGTCTGCATTTCCATTTTTGTACTCCAAAAAGTAGTGGGCTTGGACATATAATATCGAGACAGCTCGTGACGAAATATGAGAATTATCACTGTTAAAATAGGTAATATTGACTATTGGACGTGGAATGAGATGGGTTTTAATAGCGGAAAATCAGATAATTCTTTCCAGGATTATGAGGCCATTACAGTGCTCTTACCTAAAGAAAAATTGTAGGATGCGCTGACGAGAGGAAGCGCATAAATATAAGAAAGATGCGCTTCCTATGGTCAGCACATCCTACGGTTAGTGAGGGTTTTGCTTTGGAGAGTATTTATCACCCCAAAATTGTAGAAGTGCTAAGACAAGTGTTTTAGTGTGTCAGAAAATAAAGCTAGACTATCACCCAGATCTTCAGCCTGTAAAAAGCTAGTACCAATTAACAGGCCATCAAATCCAGCAGCAATTAATTGTTTAGCCTCCTGCGCATCATTAATTGCGCTGGCACTTACAATAAGAGCTGCGCCTGATTTGTGTGCTTTTTTCAGTAGTGATAAACTTTTTGATGTATTGCCGTTATCTGTTTCTTTGGTACGGATATCGCGATTACAAATAGCTAGAATAGTGTGCTCATTAAGTTGTAAATCAGTGAGTTCTGAGACTGAGTCAATTTCAACAAAGGGTGTGATGCCAATGCTCAGAGCATGATCTGTCAAGCGCTTAAGGGTTTTAAGTTCAACCAGCTTTCTGGTCAGCAAGACGGCACTAGCTCCTAATTGTTTAGAAAAATCGATGGCTGAACAAGAAATAATAAAATCTTTTCTTAAAATAGGCAAAGATGTTGATGAAGCGACTTGCTCCAATAAATCAGTAGAACCACCAAACCATTTGCCGGTGACTACTGAAATACAAGAGACTCCTGATTTTTCATATTGTTTGGCTATACTGCCTACCGAGCGCTGCCGTAATAAATCAGGGTGCTGTGGTGTAGAAGCTTTAATTTCAGCAATAATAGGAAGCTTGCTTTGGTCTCTGCAAGTACTTAGCGCATTGATAAATCGGGGAGTGTTATTCACATTCTATTCCTCGGTTGATAATTTTATGCAACCTTGCGGCGAGAGTCTTTACAGCCCCAGCTGATAATCCGTTCTAACTGATACATGGCTCGGCCTTGGTCAATCGCATCAGCCGCACATTGAACGCCAGATTCAATACTGGCTGTAACACCTGCCATATATAATAGTGCGGCACTGTTTAGAAGCACGGTATCTCGTGCTGCTCCTGTTCTTTTACCTGACAAAATATCACGTAGAATCACTGTGTTTTCAGCAATATTTCCACCTGCTAATTGGCTTACACTGTTTTCGCTAACTTCTACTGAAGATCCTGGAACAATAAACTTTTTTATTCGAGCCTCTATCAGTCGGCATTGGTTATTTCCAATACTGGAAAATTCATCCATACCAATTTCAGCTTGAACAAGCAAGGTTTGGGAGCAATTTAACTGTGTTACGGCATCAGAAAAAATGTTCAAATACTCTGTTTGACTTACACCAATAACCTGGGCAGAAACCTGATAAGGACATAATAAGGGGCCTATTTTATTTATAAATCCTGCGACATCACGAAAGGCAAGGGGAGCTATCATAGCAGCAAGGCGTTGCAATACTTTGCTATAATGTGAACTGGGAATAAAGCCTATACCCAGTTCTTGTAACATATCCGAAAGTTCTGTTTCGCTACTGACCAATGGCACTTGCAGCGCATGCAGTACATCCAGAGAACCACACTGACTATTATATGAAGTTGAACCGCTTTTAAGAATTTTTGCGCCAGCGGCACTCGCTACAATAGCGGCCGTGGTACTGATATTAAAGGTTTTGATACCGCCACCTGTACCTACAATATTAACAGCACCTTCACTACCAGAAAGCATTTTGGTAGGGCTATACTGCCGAATATAAGAGACAAAATTAACAATACATTCGGTACTCAATGGTCTAGCAGATAAGCCGGCAAGAAATGCGGCGACTTCTTGTCGAGAGGTGCTTCCTTGCATAATACGATCCAAAAACAGATGAAAATCCTCTTGACTGGGCTCCACTGTACCACTGGTTATTTTTTTCAGAAAAAGATTGTCCATTTTAGAATGCCTTGGTTGATTGAGGACTCACCATATTGCAAATAGCCAGAATAGAATTTAAATTTTCTGGCACCATGTCTTCTGGTTCAATAACCACTTTAAATTGTTCTTCAAGGAATACCACGACTCTTAATAAACCTAGTGAATCAATAATGCCTGCATCAATCAAATTAAGATCTGGGGGTATTTCTGTCTCTTTATTAGTATCATGTAAAAATTCTTTAGCAATAAAATGGTTGATCTGTTCTTGAATATTCATGAGATATAACTCCTAATGTTAAATTAAGCCAGTTGCCACATTTTTGCGACCTGGCGTTTGTCTATTTTTCCTGTACTACCTTTTGGCAATGCGTTGCTGGAAAGATAAAATCGATGGGGTATAGCATATTTAGGTAATGTTTCAGCACAAAAAAGTTTGAGTTCCAGGATTGAACAAGACTCGGTTGATTTTGGTTTTACGATGGCAATAATGCGGTTGCCAATAAGTTGATCGGGTTCGGACAAGACAGCAACTTCAACAAATTTATGTGATTGTTGCAGATGATCTTCTATTTCTGTTAGATTGATACGATAACCATTGCTTTTGATGATGTTATCAAGTCTGCCATGAAAATGGAGCTCATCCTTGTTCTGCTCTGATACCATGTCATTAGTTGGGTAAAAAGCATTACTACAGTTATTGTTGTGGTAGGCAGGGCTTCCGTTTTTATCCAGAGCAATATAGCCAGCCATGATGGTTTTACCTGCTACCAACAGGTGTCCTTTGCTACCTGGTATTACATTAGAACCAGAGCTGTCGACAATCCTGTATCGAATATGAGGAAGCGCTTTTCCAATAGGTAAAGGGTCGGGAGCATCTGAGAGCTTTTTCGGCAGCGGGTACATAAAAGTATTATTGGTTTCAGTACAACCGTAAATATTGTAAAAACGTGCTTTGGGGAATTGCTCTGCAATGCCTAATAATGTTGACCGAGGCATACGTTCGCCAGCAAATATTACAGAACGTACGCTTGGCATGGTTTGTGGCTGGGTCTTGGCTTTTTTTGATATAACTTGTAAGGTCAAAGCCGAAGGGACTGATTGCCAAACAGTGACGTTTGTGCGGGTGACAAGGTTTATCATACGAGCGGCATTAGAGGTATCGGCTGACGTTGCCAAAACAATCGTTGCAGAAGCTGCAACAGCAGCAAAAATATCAAAAAATGATAAATCAAACTGTAAAGGGGCGTGGCTCAACAGATTGTCATTAGCTTGCAAATTAAAAGCTGATACTGCCCATGAGGTAAAAACCGATAGATTTTGGTGGGTGATAACTGCACCTTTTGGAACACCTGTTGTACCCGAAGTATGTAGTATTGCTGCGGCTTGTTTTCCTGTAAATTGCGGACTAATAAATGATTGTTGCTTATTGATTTTGACAGCTTCAAGTAGCAGTTTGCTTGAAATACAATTGACACCCATTTCTTGAAAAAACCGTTGTTCCTTTTCTGCAAGTGAGTCCTGAATCAGAATATGCTGAATTGCACAATTTTTGATGATTCCACTCGTGCGATTATTTGGACTATCAGTACTAATAGGCACGTAGCAACAGCCTAGCTTTAAAATGGCATAAATAGAAACAATAGCCGCTATTGATTTGTTCATATAGATGCCGATATTGTCGCCTTGAACAATACCAAGGGCACGGAGACCTAATGCGATTTTTTCAGATAGCCGATCTAATTCCTGATAATTAATAGCGTCTTCAGCACAGATGAGCGCAGTGTTTTTGGGCAGTGTTTCACTGGCTGTTTTTAAATAATCAATTATTGTTTTAGTCATTTTTATAGTCCTAACATGCCCGCAATTCTATTGCGTTGTATTTCCGAGGTGCCTGAATAAATGGTACCGGCAATAGAATTTCGCAAATCTTTTTCCAGGCCGGTTTCAACCATGTAGCCACTGCCGCCAAAAATTTGTATTGCATTTAATGCCGTGGCCACATCATTTTCACTAGTAATCAGTTTGGCTATGGCCAGATCAATAGTTGCATTTTGATTGTTTTGAACCTTTTTTCCTGCCCGGTATACGGCTTCACGCGAACTGGTTACAGCAATTTTCATATCCACAATTTTGTTAGCAATGGCCTGGAAAGATCCTATAGACTTACCGAATTGTTTTCGAGTCTTGGCATATTCAATGCATTTTTCCATGCGCCGTTGCATTTCACCGACAGAAATAATAAAAGAACAAAGAATTTCCCGTTTCATCACGTAGTCCAGAATCGAGAAGCCCATGCCTACCTTGCCGAGTACATTTTTACGAGGAATTTCGCAATTGTTAAAAACCAGTTCGCATAAAGGTGAGGTGTTAAGCCCCATTTTTTTAATGGGTTCACCAATTTCAAAGCCGGGTGTGCCTCGTTCAAGTAATAAAACAGAAGCACCACCCATTACCCCTTTGTCTTTATCTGTCATGGCATAAATGGCAAACAAATCAGCAATAGGGCCATTGCTGATAAAGGTTTTACTACCATTCAGAATATATTTATCGTCTTTTAGAGTAGCGGTTGTGCGCATAGCAAAAGCATCTGAACCACCACTTGCTTCAGTTATGGCATGTGCGCAAATGGTTCTTCCTGAACATATTTTTTCCAGGTATTTTGCCTTCTGAGATTCTGTACCAAAACGGAGTAAAGGGGTGCCAATGCTGACTATTTGAGTGGAGGCAACAAAACTAAGTCCTGCATCTTCACAGCAATAACCTAGTTGTTCTAGAACCCCCATGGTGGTAAGAATGTCTTGTTCATGACCCCCGTATTTTTTTGGAAAGGGTACTTTAAGCACACCTGATGCTTTAATTGATTGCCATTTTTCCCAGGGAAATTCTGCACGCTGATCCCATTCAATATGATCTTTACTGAGAGCCTCTCCCATTTCAGAAACAGCATGTTGTAATTCAAGTTGTTGCTCGTTCCATTTCATTTTCTGTCTCCTGCCTGATAATTTAATTATTGGCTAATGCTGCATTTCTCTTGTTGACATACACTACTTATTACTATGAAGAAAAAAGTGTAGAGTGTGCTGATGTGCTTTCTTTCATCAACACACTCTACTTGAGCGCGTAAATGGCAAAGTATAAGAAGAATAAGTTTGGCTAATGCAGCACTCGTAATTCATCACATTTGTGTTTGTGGATATACCCCTCTCCAGAGGGGTAGGATTGGGTGAGGGAAGATTAAATAATTTATCTACCCCTTTTCTTTTAAGTTCCAATATCGAAAGAGGGTGAAATAAATTTGAAGAAGAGAAACTGCTATTTTCTCCTCACCCAACCCTCCCCATCAAGGGAGGGCTAATCTATACCTGTCAATACATATGTGATGGAGCACTAGCGACGAATTCTACGAATAGTGATTTTTGCTACCGGGTTATTCCAGTCCCAAACACTGGGTTCAAGATCACCGATACCGTGAATACCTGAATGCAGATGCACATAACCCTCGCCAGCCCCGGGGCCACCTTCAGGATTGGGGTCAGGGAAAGGGAAGTTAGGGTCAGTATTTAAGTCGCCGGGCAAACAACCTCTAATACCGGGAAGTCCTGGAATGTTTTCACATTTTTCGTCATTTAATTCACTGCCGGAGTCATAAGCAGGTGAAAAATACACAGATGTTCTTCTACCCTTGGGCAATCTGACTCGATTTAATGCGACAAAGCCGTCATTAGTAGGTGCTATCATGCCGGCAAGGCTTATAAATTTATGGCCTCTTCTTGCACTAATGGTTGTAGTCAATTTTCCGCCGGCGCAGATGACACCATCTAGCAATTGTTCTGGAATATTCTCAATATTTGGAACAGTGACTGTGGCGCCAACATTGGGATTGGCAGCCAGCGAGTCTGCCAGTGCGTAAGGAAACCCGGATTCAGATTCCAGTGCCAATTCAGGGCTGACAGTTTCACCTAATTCAAATAACTTTACCCTGGAATTATGCGTTGCATAAACAAACAGGCCTAAAATTTGTCCTTCTCGACAATCTTCACCTTCGAATTGTGATCCATGAGTCAGGTTGTATATGGTCACTTCATAAAGACGATCAGATGCTATTGCCGAATTGATAACAGCAAATAAAATGAGTAGGCTTAAACAGAGTTGTAATGCCATCTTTTTGGACAAACTTAAATGGCTTGAACAATCTAAGCAGTCCGATGAAGGGCTGTTTTCTAAAAATATTTTTTTCATAATTAATTCCTCTTGGTAAGAGACTTATGGTTTATGTGATTCATACTGAGGCACATGGCTAATGAAATATTTATTCAATTCAGTGATGTTCTAGTAGTGAATTACAGCAAGTTGAAATATTTTCATTGTTTAATACTTTATTCCTTGTGCCGATAATTCTCGGTGATGAAATACCTAAATAAAAGGGTAATATTCACCTGGTTTCCAGGCTGAAAATATACTTTGTACGGTCACTAATGCGGAATTTATGGCGAACTTATTTTTGTTGAGAGCAAGGCGCTGAACTAGGCTCGACATACATGGATGTATTAGTGTCGTTTGAAGTAGGATGCTGGATCAAGCTACGTAACTGGTTCAGCAAAGCTTCCGCTCCTGCTTACGCCCCTTACCTACATCCTTGTAGGCAACGCAGCTATCGACAAAAACTCAGTCGTTAGAAATCGACATCCGTGACCGCACGAAGTATACATACTTAAAAAGAGGGTCTGTATCATGCGTGTTCCTACAGTGATTATTTGTATAGGTCTCTTAATCATAAAACCTGTTCAGGCTTATGA
>CAZNGU010000020.1:0-10803 GCA_964572325.1 uncultured Methylomarinum sp. | reverse complement strand
CATATCTGCTCTTAATTGTTTTCTGGCATTTAACTTGATTTGTACTGCCTCAGGTAATTCTGTATAAGTAAAAATTTGCCGCTCCATTAATAAATCGATCAAATCTTCTACTACACGTACCATTTCAGTATCGGTATCGGTTAACGATTGCCTGGCATCTTCTGCTGTTTTAATTGTCTTTATAAATGCCACTATTTCTGGGCTATTTATTTCTAACCACTGCTCATCTTCCGCTTTAGGAGTGTCATATAACTCTATGACTTTACCTTTTTCATCTCTTTTTACATAAGGCATAATGCTCTTCCTCGGGGTTGATAATGGGTTAATTCTAGTATTTTCCTGACTATATGCAATAATTTGGCTTAATACTCCACGCGATTAACCTTTCTTTTCTATTGAAAATAGCTGAATAGCTAACTATGTGCCTATTTGTGCTCTTAGCAAATAATCATCTCAACATAAAGCAAAAACCATAATCGTGTGGAGTACATATAACACAACATTAGATAAATATGGATTCAGCACTAATGACAGACACTCAAACCAAACCAGAAGTATCAGTATCAAGTCGTCACTTGTCAGCCACGACCACGCCTGATGATCCTTTGTTATTGGCTTTGTTATCTATTTGCAAAATAATGCACACACCCCATTCAGCCGAGTCTTTGACTGCAGGTTTACCTCTGGTTGACAATAAATTAACACCTGCTTTGTTTATTAGAGCGGCTGATCGCGCCGGATTTTCATGCAGACTCATAAACCGTTCACTGGATAAAATATCTAACCTGGTTTTACCGGCTGTTTTGCTTTTAAAAAACAACAAAGTCTGTGTTTTGGTAGCAAAAAAAAATAATCAATACAGTCTGGTTTTACCTGAAACTAATAGTGGTGAAAAAACCGTTAGTTTTAAAGACTTAGCTGAAGAATATACCGGTTCTGCATTTTTTGTTCAGATTAACCACCAGTTTGATGACCGTACTGCTGACTCTGCTACGCCTAGAGCTAAACACTGGTTCTGGGATGTTATTTATAAATCCTGGCCAATTTATATTGAAATTTTAGTCGCTTCCTTGCTAATCAACCTGTTTGCTTTAGCTTCCCCTTTATTTGTTATGAATGTGTATGACCGTGTGGTGCCGAATCATGCACTAGAAACTCTTTGGGTTTTAGCTATCGGTGTGGCTATAGTTTATAGTTTTGATTTTGTCATGAAATCATTACGAGGCTATTTTATTGATGCCGCAGGAAAACGTTCTGATATTATTTTATCAGCCACAATTTTTGAAAAAGTCATGGGTATTAAAATGGAGTCTCGCCCGATCTCTGTCGGCGCCTTTGCTAATAATTTGCACGAATTTGAATCTTTCAGAGACTTTTTAACCTCTGCCACCCTGACGACTCTAATCGATTTACCCTTTCTATTTATTTTTCTGGCTGTTATTTATATGCTGGGAGGAAATCTGGTATTCATTCCTCTAGCTGTTTTGCCTTTAGCTATTATTGCCGGCTTAGCCGTACAAAAACCTTTAAAAAACACCATTAATGAGCTGTTTAAATTTTCTGCACAAAAAGGAGCTACTTTAATAGAGTCCTTAACCAACCTTGATTCAATCAAATGCAATAGTGCCGAAGGACAAATACAAAGACAATGGGAACAAAATATAGGAAAAATTGCTCAGCTTGGACTTAAATCTCGTTTTTATTCATCTATTGCCGTTAACTTAACCGCTTTTTTGCAACAAATGGCTTCTGTTGCTGTGGTTGTTTTCGGTGTTTATAAAATATCTGAAGGTGAACTAACCACGGGGGGGCTGATTGCTTGTACTATTTTAACAGGCCGTGCATTAGCACCAATTGCCCAGGTAGCCTCTTTATTAACCCGATACCATCAGGCAAAAGCATCTTTAGAGTCTCTGGATCGCATGATGTCTTTGCCTGTGGAACGTGAACCCGGCAAAAAGTTTTTGCATCGCCCTACTTTTCAAGGGGCTATTGAATTTAAAAATATTTCTTTTAGTTACCCGGAACAACCCATTAAAGCGCTGGACAATATCTCTTTTAAAATCCAGGCAGGTGAACGTGTAGGATTTATTGGTCGTATAGGCTCTGGAAAAAGTACTATAGAAAAACTGATGCTGAATTTATATGAAGCGCAAGAAGGATCAATCCTGATTGATGGCACAGACATCAGACAAATTGACCCTTCTGATTTACGCCGTCAAATTGGTTATGTACCGCAGGATATTTCTTTAATGTTTGGTAGTGTAAAAGACAATATTACCTTAGGCTCCCGCTTTGCTGACGACCCTGCAATATTACATGCAGCTGACATTTCAGGGGTCATTCATTTTGTAAATAAGCATCCCGCAGGTTTTGACTTGCCAGTAGGAGAACGTGGCTGTGCACTTTCTGGTGGACAACGGCAAAGTGTTGCAGTAGCCAGAGCCTTATTACTGACACCCCCCATTTACATTATGGATGAACCCAGTAATTCTATGGATAACAGTACTGAAGAAATGTTTAAACAACGTTTTGCTAATGAATTAAACACTCAAACTTTAATTCTTGTCACCCATAGAGCTTCTTTATTAACACTGGTAGACCGACTGATTGTCATGGATGGTGCTAAAATTGTAGCCGACGGCCCAAAAGAGAAAGTATTAGAAGCATTAAAGAAAGGCCAAATTAAAGTTTCAGGATAAAAACATGTTGAATAGACTATCCGAATTAAAATCAAAACATCAAGTTCAAACAGAGGATCAGGATTTTTTAACCGATGTTAATGCCGCCAATTTATATGGCGCCTCTATAAGCAGTCACCTTATTTTGTGGCTTGCTTTCAGCTTTGTGATTATTGCCATCGTCTGGGCAAACTTTGCAACCCTGGATGAAGTCACTCGTGGTATTGGAAAAATCATTCCATCCAGTCATATTCAAGTCATTCAAAACCTTGAAGGAGGAATTCTTTTGGATATTCTGGTTGAAGAAGGTGATATTGTTGAAAAAGGTCAAATACTATTGAAACTGGATACCGTTCGTTTTGCCTCATCTTTTAATGAAACCAAACTTAAATATTACGACTTAGTAGCCACAACTGCTCGATTAACTGCCGAGGTAAATCAACAGGAAATGGTTCTGCCCGAAGAAGTTTTACAGAATAATCCAGATATAGCCAAAGATGCCAGACAACTATTAATTTCTCGACAAAATTCCTTAAAAGCAAACCAAAGAATCCTGAAAGAACAAATTAATCAAAAAAAACAGGATCTGGTCGAAGTGAAGTCAAAGTCTGTTCAAATTTCCAGAAGCTATAATCTTTTGAAAGAAGAATTAGCAATGTCCGAACCTCTAGTCGCTGAAGGCGCTATGTCAAGAGTAGAAATATTACGCATACAACGTGCCGCTAATGACTTGCAAGGCGAATTGACCGCAGCACGTTTATCAATCCCTCGACTTAAATCATCACTCAGCGAGGCAAAAAACAAATTATCAGAGCTGGAAATACGTTTTCATACTGAAGCTCTTGATGAACTGAACCAAGCAAAAGCCGAACTGGATAGAACCACAGAAACTGTATTGGCTCTTAAAGATAGAGTGACACGTACCCAAGTATTATCCCCTGTTAAAGGCACCATAAAACAATTAAAAGTGACTACCGTGGGCGGGGTGGTTAAACCCGGCATGGATCTGGTAGAAATTGTGCCTTTAGAAGACCAGTTATTAATTGAGGCTCAAATTAGACCTGCAGATATTGCTTTCTTACATCCAGGACAAAAAGCCATGGCTAAATTAACGGCTTATGATTTTTCTATCTATGGTGGACTTGAAACAACATTGGAACATATCAGTCCAGATACTATAATTAATGAAGAAAATGGAGAGAGTTACTACATCATCCGACTACGAAGCAGTAAAAACTATTTGGAAAAAAATGGTGAAAGACTAAATATCATTGCCGGAATGACCGCTAATGTCGATATTTTGACTGGAAAAAAGTCGGTTTTAGACTATATACTTAAACCCATATTAAAAGCTAGAGCCAGGGCTTTGAGAGAACGGTAAGAATATTTTTTATTTTGAGACATCAATGTGAGTCGAATTTTAATTTACTCTGATAATAAAACACTAATCAACTTTTGGTCATCGGCACTTAGCCTTTCTCATCAAGTTGAAATAATAAATTCTATTAGTTTGAATGTTAGTGGCGATGCCATTATTGTTGATATTCGTAAACTGGATGCCAATAAAAGTCTTTTTTCTCTATTTAGACAGCATAACGCAAAATTTTTACTGGTTGGAATAAATTGGCCTGAAAGCTATCAAATTGATGCATTGGTTCATGGTGCAGCTGGATATTGCAATGAGTCAGAAGCTCCGGAGTTATTATTGCTCGCCGTTAAAAGTATTTTAAAAGGTGATATCTGGATCCAGAGACATCTCGTCCCTAAGGTGATAGGCACATTGATTAAAATGAAGTCTGCTACTGTGAGTGAAATCAAACCAATAGCATCCTCAAAGTATACAAAACTATTAAATTCTTTATCAAACCGTGAACTGGATGTTGCCAAAATGATACGATCAGGTGAAAGTAATAAAACTATAGCAAATGCACTTAATATTTCGGAAAGAACCGTTAAGGCTCACCTAACCTCTATTTTTAAAAAATTAAATGTTGAAGACAGACTAAAACTGGCGCTATTTATTAAAGAATCTGCTTGACTAACTGTTGCTTATTCACTAAAGTTCAAGTAATTAGTAACTATATAGTGTATTAGTAATTGAAGATTAAGACTATTGCTTTCCCTGGAGGCGTAAACACCTTCCTCTCGACTATGGAATACTCGGCTTCAGAAGCCGAATAAAGTATAAGCAGTTATCTTTCTCAAAATCATGCTCAAGAACTATACTTATTTTAAAGTATTTAATACTTATATTAAGAAATAATATGAAACTTAATTTTCTTTTGTATTTGGCGACACTTCTATCTGTTAGTACTTTTTCTGTCACCACCACAGCACAAACATTACAAGAAGCAATCCAGCAAACAATCAATGAAAACCCACAAATTCAGGCCGCTAAATCTGAAAGATCTGCAGTTGAACAAGAAGTAAACCAGGCAATATCTGGTTATTTCCCCACCATTGATATTGCCGCAGGTTTTGGTTGGGAACAGTCTTCCAACCCAACAACCCGAGCAGCTGGTGATGGCACAGTTTCATTTGGCAGAGAAGAAACCTCCATTCAGCTAAGACAAATGATTTTTGATGGCCTGGCTACTTACAGTGAAGTTAACCGCCAAAAAGCCAGAACCAATGCCAGAGCTTATACTGTATTTGGACAGTCTGAAATTACTGCATTACAGGGTGTTGAAGCTTATTTGAATGTTTTACGTCGCCAGGAATTACTTGATCTGGCAAAAGACAATCTGTTAATTCACCAAAGAACTAACGATCAAATTCAGTTACGTAGTGCACGAGGCATTGGTAGAAGGGCAGACGCAGATCAATCAACCGGCCGACTGGCATTGGCAGAAAGAAATACTCTATCTGAAATAGGCAATTTGAAAGATACCGAGACTACTTTTTTAAGGGTTATAGGTGCTCTACCGAACGATTTAGAGCCAGTTACCGCCCCTACTGACGCCTTACCCGAAAAAATGGAGCAAGCTGTTGAGCAGGCGATTGCCAATCATCCCATTTTAAAATCTGCTAATGCTGATGTAGATTCAGCTTTTGCTCAACATGACACTGCAAGAGCCGCTTATATGCCCCGCATTGATTTTGAAGCAGGTGCATCTCACAATGTTGACATTGATGGTATTAAAGGTAAAAACGAAGATGCAACCGCCATACTTAGATTAAGATATAATTTATTTAATGGTGGAAGAGACCTTGCTCGCCGCAAAGAAACGGCTCAACTGATTAATCAAGCAAAAGACATTAGAAACAATACCTATAGACAAGTTGTTGAAAGTATGCGTTTATCATATATTGCATACAGAACCATCCAAAGCCAGCTAAAGTACTTTAAAAGCCATATGGTGTCTAGTATTAGAACTAATATTGCCTATCAAAAACAATTTAATATTGGTCAACGCACCTTATTAGATTTATTGGATTCCGCAAATGAAATGTTTGTAGCTAAAAGTGCTTATTCTAATGCCAAGTATGATGGCTTGTTTGCTGAATACCGCGTTCTCGCTAGCAAAGGTGCTCTAAACAATTACTTAGATGTTAAATTAGCAAAAGAAGCAACGCCTCTGGAACCATAGAAGCCATCAACCTTACATTGACGGACACATGTTCTTAGGCCCTCTCTTGCTGGATAGGAAAGTGTTTTGAAAAAGAGATCTCTTTAATTTCCTCTCACCCAAACCCCTCGGTAACTGCCCCTGTGTTACTCTACTTATAGTTACTTCCGTGTAAGCATCCCTTTAGAGAGGGTTTAAAAAAGCTATCGTCTATTACCCATCATTACAGGCAGCTGTGGGTAGATCAAGCCAATTACTTACCCATAATCCTCTGAATTATTTTTGCTGTCTTTTTAGTAGCTCCCTGATTTTGTATTACAAAATATTTTGCTTTAAAAGCCACATTCTTTCTATAGTCAGGATCATTATATAATTGCACGAATGTAGTTATAATTTGATCTTTGGACGTACATTGTATAGCTGCATCTAACGCCAGTACATTATTGCTTATTTCTTTAAAATTAACCATGTATGGGCCAAATAAGATTGGTACACCCATAGCAGCTGGTTCTAAAATATTGTGCCCACCCACCGGTACCATACTACCTCCTACAAAACAAACATCAGCCACTCCGTATAACAGCTTTAATTCGCCCATGGTATCGGCAATATAAACATCTGTCTCAGCTATGCATTGTTGCCCTGTGCTTCGCATACAAACTGTAAGCTGCATCTTTTCAACTAATTGTTTGACTGCATTAAATCTTTCTGGATGCCTAGGTACAATAAGTAATAGTAACTCGGGAATCTGCCGTTTTAATTGCGGATATATTTCCAGAAAAATTTCTTCTTCATTCTCGTGAGTACTAGCTATAAGCCAGACAAAGCGATTGGCAAAACCATGTTCCTTTATTTCTTGTGCTTGCTGCACAAAGCTGGAATCTATCGTTAAATCAAATTTTAAATTCCCTGAGGATTCAATGCATTCTGCTTTGGCTCCAATTTCAATAAAACGCGCTTTATCCTCTTCTGTTTGAGTTGCAATCCATGAGACATTAGCTAATGCAGGCTTTATTAAAGCTGGTATTTTTTTATAACCTTTCGCCGAGTTAGCTGAGAGTCGAGCATTAATAATCATTAAAGGGATATTATTTTTAGCACACTGTGCATACAGATTCGGCCAAATCTCTTTTTCCATGATAACCGCTATTTTGGGTTTGAAAACAGCTAGAAACCGTTTAACTACAATGGGTAAATCATAAGGTAGATATACATGAGAAACGTCATCACCTAGAACAGCCTGTATTCTTACCGAACCCGTCGGTGTAGTACATGTAATAAGAAATTTATCGGAGGGAAAATCTGCTTGTAACTGTTTAAGCAGTGGAAAAACAGCTTCCGCTTCACCGACAGAAACTGCATGAATCCAGATAACATCAACGGGGTGTTTTGGGGGGTAAAAAGCCAGACGTTCTTTCCAGCGTTTTCTATATTCGGGAGCTTTAAAGCCTCGCCAATAGAGACGAAATAGAATAAAGGGAAGGAGTAGATAGAAGAGGGTGGTATAAAGTATCCGCATAAAACATAGAAGCTATGATTGATTCCCTTTTATTGATCTTTATGACTCGAATAAATTCGAATCTTGTGCTGCATTATTCAGCTCTATTCAACCATTCCATGTAAAGACGCACACCTTCTTCCACAGATTTGAATTGATAATTACACCCGGCTGCTCTTAGTTTTTCAAGATTTGCTTCGGTAAAACTTTGATAACACCCTTTTAAATGCTCTGGAAAGGGAATGTATTCAAGCTGACCTTGTTGGTGATATGCTAACACTGCATTGGCCACATCATTAAAAGTCTGGCTACGTCCTGTTCCAGTATTATAGATGCCCGAAACCTGGGGGTTTTCTAGAAACCATAAATTAATATCAACTACATCGCCTACATAAATGAAATCACGTCGCTGCTCACCATTGGCATAGCCATCACATCCTTCAAAAAGACGAACAACATTTGACGCTTTAATCTGATTATTAAGATGAAACGCCACACTTGCCATGCTACCTTTATGCTCTTCATGGGGGCCATAAACATTAAAATAACGTAGACCGACAACTTGTGCACTTAGCTCATTTTGAAATCTACGAAAATATTGATCGAACTGGAATTTAGAATAACCATAAACATTCAATGGTCCTTCGTAACTCAATTGTTCTTTGAAATTATTATCAGAACCATAAACTGCAGCACTTGAAGCATAAATCAAAGGAATCTTATGCGTCTGACAATAATGAAATAAGGTTTTAGTATATTCATAGTTATTTTCCATCATATAGCGCCCATCCCACTCTGTTGTGGTTGAGCAAGCACCTTGATGGAAAATAGCCTCTATGGATGTTGCAGAATAATAACCGCGTTGCAACTTATCCAAAAACTCATTTTTGTCCTGGTAATCGGCAATTTGGCAATCAAGCAAGTTTTTATACTTGACCCCATTTGCCAGATTATCAACCACAACAATATCATCGTAACCCCGCCGGTTTAAACCCAGCACAAGGTTACTGCCTATAAAGCCTGCACCGCCAGTTACGATGATCATGGTATTTTATGCTTCAGCAGCAATCTCAATGGATAATGTCACAATAACATCTGAATGCAGATGAATATCAATATCATAATTACCCACATGACGAATCACCCCATCAGGCATTCTAACCTCTTGTTTCTCAACTTTAGTCCCCGCCTCGGTAATGGCTTCAGCAATGTTTAGGGTTCCGACAGAACCAAACAATTTACCTTCATCACCGGCTTTATGACTAATAACCACGCTGAGTTTATTTAAGGCATTCGCTCTAGTATTGGCAGCAGCTAATTTCTGCGCAGCTGCTTTTTCAAGCTCAGCACGACGTGCTTCAAATTCCTTTAATTTTTCAGCGGTTGCAGCGACTGCTTTACCTTGTGGAACCAGAAAATTTCTACCATAACCTGATTTTATAGAAACCTTATCACCTAGATCACCTAAATTAGCAATCTTTTCAAGAAGAATAACTTCCATCTTTAATACCCCTTACACCAATTTTTCAAGAACTATTCAGTTCTTATTTTTATTTAAAAATTTACTTCGCAAGTCCAGCCAGACATCAACCACGCCTACAATAATAACAACTGCTATCGCATGTGGAATCAATATCAGTGTTATGTATAACATCGGCACTAAAAACCGCTTCATTTTCATTGTGGAAAAAGCAACATGCAATATTGCCGTACCGATGAATGTATATAACACTACAAAAAGAATCGTTATATTCCAGCATACTTCTGAAATAGTACCCGACATTAACCAGGCAAGCACAAAAACCAGAATACTCATTAAAGCCAGCTTGGGTCGCACTTTAAGAGACAGATATTCTTCTCTAAAACCACCCGGGTTATACAATGCTGACTGCCACATACGTGCTAAAAACAAACCAAATAGTAGTCCGTAAATAGTGCCGGCAATAATAGCTCCCGTCATAAAATGGGAGAAAATCTGGATGGACTTTCTTATCTCATCCACTGGCATATCAGAACCGCTGGCCAGCATGGGCTGAAGCATTGCCTCAAGTATACCTTTCCACATTAAAGCTGGAGAGCTGGCATAACTATAAAAGCCTATGACTGCAACAATACCTAGAATGATGGCTATTTCTATGGCAACAGACAAGTGCTTTCCCTCTCTTAGTACAATTGAAATCACCCATATAGGAAGCCATAAGACTAGACCATAAAGCAATGCAAATTGAAAATTGCCAAAAAGAAAAAAACCCAGTAATGCGGCCGAAAGACAAGCACAAACCAGAACAAAAAGTCCTTCGTTGGCTCCTCGCCTTAAAGTAACCAATGCTACAGAAGCTGAACTTACAATACTTACAGGTGGCAAAATCAATGACAGCAAGGCGAGCGAAGATGCAACCATCATGGCTTGCATTCGCCCTCTCATTATATAAGCTGCCAAAAAATTCACTTTTGCCTACTCTATTTGTTATTTATGTGCATCACAATAAGCCAATAAAGCAACATAACGTGCTTGCTTTATGGCTGTTGAAAGCTGCCTTTGATACTTCGCAGGTGCCCCTGTTATACGACTAGGAACAATTTTTCCTGTTTCTGTAATGTATTCGCTTAACAAATCAATATTTTTATAATCGATCTCTGGAGAGCCTTCTTCACCAAATCGACTCATTTTTTTATGTCTCATGTTACTTGCCATGATAATCCTCTTAATATCCAGTTAGATGTTATTCAGAATCAGCTGAAGCATTTTCTTTTTTCGCTTCAGTTGTTTCGCTTTTAACTGCTTCGGCAGGCTCATTTTTAGCTTCTGTAGCTGTAGCTGTAGCTTTAGATTCGGTAACTTTAGCCTCTTCTGCCTTAGCCGAAGCAATAATAGAAGCGGTGGATATTGCTTCTTTTTTTGCTATCGTCATGCTACGCAAGATAGCATCATTAAATCGAAAACCACGTTCCAGTTCTTCTAAAGTTGCTTGATCACATTCCACATTCATCAACACATAGTGTGCTTTATGAATTTTTTTTATAGGATACGCTAAGTGTCTGCGTCCCCAGTCTT
>CAZNGU010000019.1:0-10933 GCA_964572325.1 uncultured Methylomarinum sp. | reverse complement strand
CATCACATACTGTCTCTCATGCTGAGTGTCACTGCCATTAAGATGAGGAAAATTTAGGATGTGCTGAGGAACGAAGCGCATCTTATTAGCACCATTAATGCGCTTCCTATCGTCAGCACATCCTACCTAAAACGCATAACTTAATGATAGTGATGCTAAGTGTAGGAGAGCAATTGCACTATTAGACTTCTGAAGTAAGCCGGTTTATCTCCGCAAGATAGATATTTTCACTGCCTGCTAGTCAAATAATTCGAAGTATATATACATGTCCTATGAATTCAACGGCCTGTATCTAATGTTTATTTTTATCAACTTGTGCTTCTGTTTTAGATAAAATACTCGGTACTAATTTTTCTGAAAATCCTGCGATAAAGCACCAAATAATCAGAGTAAAAAAGCTTTTAGAACTTAAACTAATTTCTTCGCCTTTACCAAAATCAGGAAACAGCGAGCCACTAAGTAAATCTGCTCTAAAAAAATAGTAACAGATCAATGCTGCACCCACGCCGGTAATAATTCGGGTCAGAATAAAATGCCAACTATGGATATTATTCAGTTCCTGCAAGGTTACTGTTTCTATTCTATTTTTTAGTGAAATCAACATGCTAAAACAAGACCCCATACCCCCAGCCATTAATGCCGTAATTGCATAATGAAGGTGAATTTTATCGGCTTTTTGCGTGTCAGTCTCTTCAAAAAGCCCCATAGTAATTGAATTAAGCCAGGCAGATTCTGGACAATAACGCACACAATATTGATAAACACCATCTGGGTGAAGAATGCCAATAGCAAGAAGAAATACGCTAAAAAAAATAGACAGGGTAAAAAAAACACCAATTTTCCAACGCGCCTTATTAGCAAAGAGGCTGCGTAACTGCCTATCTTCGTAATATTTGTGCAAACTAGCCGTTAATTTATTTAATAATGCGCGTTTGGCTGCCACCTCTTTTTTTACTTTCTCCTTGTTTGGTGATGAGGAGTTTGGTAATTCGATGTCTGAATTTTTTGCAATAGCTTCAAATTCCTTAATAAAAAAAGCATAATCATTATCTCTAAATAAATTTTTGGCTTTATGCAATTGATGATGTAATTCTATTTCCAGGTCATATTCATTTAGGAATGGAATCAACAATAACTCCAGCAATTTTACGGTATTCCAATCGGGGTATTTATCTAGTTTTTCTAACTGCAGTTTTATAGTTTTAAGGTCGGCTTTATCTTTATTATCAATATTTTCAAAACTACTGCAAAGGCGTATATAGCTTTGCTCATTAAGCTGTTCAAAATCTGAAGCCAGAAACCACTTCTTAAACTGCTCTAACAAGGAAAGATGTATTGCTTCCATTTTATCTCCTAAATTCGCAAGCAAATTACGCTTTTTTTATGAATTATACTACTTTTATAACTGATCCTCGTAAATCAGGTTTTCAATATGATTAAAACAGTGATTGGCATACTCATTCTGTTTATTTTTACCAAAACCGCATTGTATGCAAATGAAATTTCCAGAACACAAGACAAAATTTAGTGGAGCCCTTTGTATCCATTAGTATAGGTATTGCATCCTCCAGGCCGAACAGATCAGGCTCTTCACTTGCGCTGCTTCAAAGCGCAGATAAAATGCTTTATAAAGCAAAAGAGCAAGGGCGGAATACAGGGTTTGGTGATTTTTTAAGTCCTAAAATTTAGACGTAGCAGACAGAAACGCATAAAATAACTTCTTCCACAGCATTGCAGCAAGACTAAATATGGGGCAGGAAATATCATTTTCGCATTTTGATCAAGGGGATTTTGACCGCTTTTATCAAAAACTAAAGCTAGAGACCGATTTGCTTAAAAAAATGATTGAGAAAAAAGCCTGCTCAACTCGCTCACCGGTAGCTGGCTTTGAAATTGAAGCCTGGATTTTAGACCAAAATCTCCGCCCTGCACCTATCAATGATTCTTTTTTAGCTTCATTAAACAATCCTTTAGCCTTTGCAGAACTGGCAAAATATAATATTGAATTAAACAGTACCCCAACGCCATTAGCCGGTAATGTATTTAGCCGTATGCTTAAGCAACTTGATTCTACCTGGAACCAAGCCTTTCAACATGCTGAAGCACAGAATCATAAATTGGCAATGATTGGCACATTGCCAACCCTAAGTCTAAGCGAGATCACTTTAGCAAATATGTCAGATTTGAATCGTTATCGCGCATTAAATGAACAGATTTTACAATCTCGCGGTAAACCCATTAACCTGGATATCATCGGCACTGAACATTTAAAGTTTGATCATCATGATGTTATGCTGGAGTCTGCAACGACTTCCTTACAAATTCATATCCAGTTAACCTTAGATTCTGCCCATCATTTTTATAATGCATCTATTATTGCCTCAGCACCCCTGGTAGCGATATGTGCAAATTCTCCCTATTTATTTGGCAAAGACTTATGGCATGAGTCTCGCATCCCCCTTTTTGAACAATCCATAGAAACCGGTGGTTATAATGGTGCAGCTCAAGGGCCAATAAAACGTGTTAGTTTTGGGACGGGTTATGCTCGAGAATCCATTTTGGAATGTTTTACCGAAAACCTTGAACATTTCCCAGTGTTATTACCGGCAAATATTGACTCAAGTGCGGAAGCTTTTGAACATTTAAAACTTCACAATGGCACAATCTGGCGCTGGAACCGTCCATTAATTGGATTTGACGATGATGGCACGCTACACATTAGAGTTGAGCACAGAGTACCCGCCGCTGGCCCAAGCACTGTTGATTCTATGGCAAATGCTGCATTTTTTTACGGGCTTGCAAAAAACCTGAGTGACGAAATCATGGAAAAAGGCATACACCTCCCTTTTTCTCAAGCCAAAGACAATTTTTACCAGTCAGCTCGATATGGTGTGGATAGCCATGTCATCTGGATGGACGGCAAAAGATACCGACTTCGTACCCTAATTAAAAATGAACTAATTCCCAGAGCCATTCTAGGTTTAAAATCACTTGGGGTAACAACTTGTGATTGCGAAGACTTTCTTGATATTATTTTACAACGTATTAACAATAAACAAAATGGATGTCAGTGGCAGCGACAGTTTATTCAGTCAAACCCTGATTTTACAGCGATGATGCAATGTTATATAAAAAATCAACAATCGGGAAAACCAGTGGGTGAATGGTCAACTGAATAAATATATTCATAGACCAACAAAACTATCATTATCGCTTATTAAATATTCACTCCTAAAAGAATATCTACCACTTTATAGAGTCATAACCATTGATTAAACAACAAGATTTCTTTCCACCCGAATTATTAACAACAGCAGTAGAATCCTTACATTCACTGGTGCCTGAACCTACATTATTTCATTTAGAAGGAAAACAAAAAGCCCCTTTGTTTATCTCGGTTTTGCTGCATGGTAATGAAACAACCGGGTTTCTGGCATTGCAAAAACTGCTATTAAAACATCAACAACAATCACTACCCCGTTCCCTGACATTTTTTTTAGGTAACACCAAAGCCGCAAGCCAAGGCTTAAGACATCTTGAAAATCAACCTGACTTTAATCGTATCTGGCCAGGTACTGAATTAGCGAACACAGCGGAATCCAGGATGGCACAGGAAATAATCGATATAATGCGCCAAAAAAAGGTCTTCGCCAGTATTGATGTCCATAATAATACGGGTCTAAATCCACATTATGCTTGTATTAACAAAACAGATAATCAATTTTTACAATTAGCCAATCTGTTTGGTCGATTAATAGTTTACTTTATTCGACCTAAAGGGGTTCAATCGGCTGCATTCGCAGAAATTTGCCCAGCCGTTACTCTGGAATGTGGAAAACCAGGTCAAGCTCATGGCATCGATCATGCTTTTGAATATTTAAATAGTTGCCTGCACCTTAGCAATTTATCTGACCAGGCTGTACCCACACAAGATATGACTGTTTATCACACCGTTGCCAGGGTAAAAGTAAATGATAATATTCATTATAGTTTTGATGACCCTAAAGCCGATCTATTATTAGATAAAGAACTAGAGCGTATGAACTTTACTGACATGCCCACTGGTACACAATTAGGTACGGTACTCAAAAATGATAGTTGCCCGGTCTTTGTAGAAGATGAGTACGGCAATATAGTGACCGATCAGTTTTTCTCAGTTTCCGACCTTAGCTTATCCACAAAAAAAACAGCCATGCCATCTATGCTTACTCTAGATGAACGAGTGATTAAACAAGACTGCTTGTGCTATTTAATGGAAAGATTAAACCTATGAAGTTCTAGTACTCCATTACAATTATATTGATGAATATAAAAAGTCGATAAGTAGTCATCTGCGGCGTTGCACTCGCTTAAATTAGCCTGCTAGTTCTGCGCTCGCGCGCCTTGCAGCTAACCACTTCTCAACTCCCTATATCCGTCAATACAACAATGATGGAGTACTAGCAAGAAAAAATTATCAGATATAGTTACCGAAGACTGTGTTTATGTGACAAGCCCTACAGTTGATGCTTGCATTGCAATAAAACCGGGTAAATTTTCTACCCGTTGTAACCATGCTCTGATATTAGGATAATGCTGTAATGACACATCCCCTTCTGGTGCATGGGCAATGTAAGGATAGTTAGATATATCAGCGATAGTGGGTAGTTCATCTGCCAGCCAATTGCGGCTCTCAAGATGCTCATCTAATGTACCTAGCACCTTATGTGCTGTTTCAATGGCTTTTATAGCATCAAGTTCCGCACCAAACAAATTTATTAACCGTGCAATAGCAGGCCCTTGAACTATTGCTCCTGAAGCTAACGATAAAAATCGTTGTACTTCTGCGGCTTTTGCCGGAGCAATGGGTAGCCAGGTATGTTCTTGATCATATTGACTGGCAAGATAAACCAAAATTGCATTGGAATCGGCAATGGTTACATCACCATCTTCCAGCACAGGGACTTGTCCAAAAATATTTTTGCTCAGAAATGCTGCTTTTTTTTGTTCCCCATTAAATAAATCAATATCAATCAATTCAACCTTTAGTCCTAGAATAGATAAAAATAATTCAGCACGATGTGCGTGACCGGATAAAGGATGACGATAAAGTTTTAATGTAGACATAATAGTTTCCTTATAAAGTTAAATATGAGGTAACTACTCAGCGTGTATTAGCGCAAAGGGTATAAGGTGTCGATTTATCAGGACGCGTCAATACATCCATGTAAGCTCTCTGAAACGTCCTGTTTCAGAAGCCTGATAAATCGATACCCTGTACCCTTTGCTAAATTACGGTGAGTAGTTACACTATGAGTAAGATTGTTTCACTAAATAAATATACCCACCTAAATCAAATTAGTTATTCTTGAGTAGTTGGGATAATTCAGTAAACCTTTCTTTTAGTTTTAGGAAGCTGGAAACAAATAACCATCCAATATTGGATGGTTATTTGTTTCCAGCTTCCTAAATTTAACTATTGCATGAGCTATGCCAAAACTTTAAAAAACAATATTTATTATTTTACAACAGCTACTTACCTTATTTTTATGCTTGGAAAAAGCGACTAAGGATAATTAATTGTTTACGATATTTAGTAAATTGACGTTTTTTAGTTACCTGGCGGTAGCCGATCGACGAATACCCAGCTTGTTCATTCGTGATCGCAAGGTATTTGGGTGCATTTCTAAAATAGCCGCGGCTCCCTGCTCTCCAGAAATTTTCCAGTTAGTTATCTTTAAAACCTTAACAATATGTGATTTTTCTATCTGTTGAAGCGGTAATATGTCTTCTGATTCTATATTTTTGTTGTCAGACGCAAACAACTCGGGAATAATCAGACTATTTTGTGGGGATAAAATTACCGCTCGTTCAATAATATTTTCTAATTCACGGACATTCCCTGGCCAGGAGTATTGCTGTAAATTAACCATTGTTTTCTGAGCTATTTTATTAATTTGTTTATTCATTTTATTAGCATATTTGCTTACAAAATAATGCACCAATAATGAAATATCGTCTTTACGTTGGCGTAATGGGGGGATACTAATTGGAAAAACGCTCAGTCGATAATACAAATCTTCTCGAAAGCTACCGGCCTTTACCATTTGTTTTAAATCACGATGCGTTGCAGCAATAATTCTGACATTTATTTTGATGGTTTTAGAATTACCCAGCCGCTCAATTTCACCTTCTTGTAATACGCGTAATAATTTGGCTTGTAATTCCAGCGCTAATTCTCCAATTTCATCCAAAAATATTGTCCCTTCATTGGCTAGTTCAAAACGCCCAATACGGCGCGCTGTAGCTCCGGTAAAGCTCCCTTTTTCATGGCCGAATAATTCGCTTTCAATCAAATGAGTAGGCAAAGCTGCGCAGTTTACTTTTACCAGTGGTCGATCAACTCTCAGACTAATATTATGCAAGGCTCTAGCAAATAGTTCTTTGCCTGTACCTGTTTCACCCAGAATTAACACACTTGTTTCAGTAGGAGCCACTTGCTCAAGCTGACGTAGCACTTCTTTTAGTAATGGGCTTTGACCTAAAATATCCTCAAATTGGTGAGCGTGATAAATTTGTTCCTGTAAATAAATATTTTCTTGCTGTAGTCGATTTTTTAGTTGTTTAATTTCGCTTAGTGCAGATTTCAGCTTTTCCTCACCCTGTTTGCGTTCTGTAATATCTTTAAACACCATGACCACACCCTGTAATTCACCTGCCTCCATAATGGGTGTACTGATAAAATCCACAGGAAAACTGAAACCGTCATCACGCAAGAATGATTTATCACTGGCCTCATATCGTTTTTTCCCCTGAATAATATTATTGACCGGGCAGCTTTTTTTAGGATCAGGTTCATTGATCCCGAAAATATCACAAATACTACGTCCGCTGGTTTGAGTTTCAGCCCAACCCAAAATAGTTGCTCCAGCAGGATTAATAAAAGTTAATTGCCCTTTACAATCAAAACCGCAAATCCCTTCTCCCGCTGCGGTTAACACCAGTTCATTATGACGCTGTAATTTAGCTAATTCTGCTTCAGCCTGTTTGATTCTGCTTACATTTTGGAATATCACAACCGCACCAATAATTACACCGTTTTCCCTTATAGGTGTACTGGTATAATGTACAGGAAAACAAGTGCCGTCTTTTCGCCAAAAGACCTCATCGGTAATATGATGCACCTCCCCATCTTGCAAAGCCGCATAAATTGGGCATTCTTCTTTGGGATAATCCCTGCCATCTACTCTACTGTGATGATGTTTATTATGCATAGCTTGCCCAATAACATCTTCTTCCGTCCAACCTGTCATCTCAATTGCTGCTGGATTAACAAAGGTACCTAGGCCATTGCGATCCAGGCCATAAATACCTTCTCCGGCAGCAGTCAAAATCAATTCATATCTTTTGAGTAGTTCCTGCTTAATTGTCATTATATTTAAAGTTCCGTCAAATTATCTAGGAGCCTGTCCGAGAATAGAAACCGTCGCGAGGGAAAGCCATTTTGAGTCAATTTTTTCGTTCATTTGAGGCGAATAGTTGTGCTATTTAACGAAAATGAACGGAAAAAATGGCCAAAAGGGGTTTTTCCGTAGCAGGTTCTCTGTTCTCGGACAGGCTCCTAGGATTATACAAGTATTGGAATAGCTGACAATTAAAATAGGAAGGAGAGTAAAGACTGTAACAAAACCGCTTACTCAATTTAATTAAACTATGTTATTTAACGCATATAAAGTGTGTCATATAACCTATTTTTATACTTTTTATACTTTTTCTGCTTAACGCTCTTATGAATAATAATTATTATATTTGTTTTCAATAAGATAGATTCAATATATTTTTTTAATTAATTGGCTTAAACATTGCTATATAACTTATTTTTAGTCTTTCTTTTATATTCCCACGCTCATGTTTAATAAATTAATTGCGTTTTTTCTTTTAGCACTGCCTTTTTCAGTAATTGCAGATCATGCTTCTATAGGCTTAGGTGTAGGTACTGCATCGCCCATTGCCACCGAATCGGGAATAACCCTGCCCGAAGGCATGCTTTCAACAGGTTTTCGAGCAGAGCTTATTCGCTTTGATGAATTTTCAGACGCTAAATTACAAAACCTGCGTGCAGCGGATGCCGAAGCTGATTTACACAGCGTAGCCTCACTTTGGAGTCTTTCTGTAGCTGCCGCTTTTGGGATAACAGATGATTTAACGGTAGGGGTACGTGTTCCATTTATTCTTAGGCACGATATCAGAGAACCTGAACATGATCATGTGGGCCCCGGCGCAGAAATTGAATCATTAGGGAATGTTGAAGGTATTGGCGACACTACTTTTTTTAGCCAATATCGCTTTTTTAAAAACAAAGGAACTAATGTCTCCATTATATTAGGCATAAAAACCCCTACAGGTAAAACCAATCGGTATTCAGCTGATGGTACTGAACTACTTGAAACCGAATTTCAACCAGGTTCTGGTTCATGGGATGGAATTGCCGGCCTAGCCTTGACTCAAGTAATGGGCGCATTTTCTTTCGATGCCAGTACTGTATACACCATTTCTTCCGAGGGTGACCAGAGCACAGATCTTGGCGATATTTTTAGTTATAATTTTGCAGCTTCTTACCGTTTATTCGGTCAAAAAGGATTAAGTTATGAAACGCCTAAATTTGCAGTTGATACCATTCTGGAAATCAATGGAGAATGGCGTGACAAGGAAGAAAGGAGCGGTATAAATGATGATAATTCAGGAGGTAATATTGTTTATATTTCACCAGGACTGCGGTTTCTAGCAGGCAAGTATATTAGTATTGGTGCCTCATTTGGTATACCGATAGTTCAGGACACCAATGGTGACCAAACTGAACCTGATTACCGGGTAATCAGTAGCATAAACCTTAATTTCTGACAGATATATTGTGCTTTATCTGTTTTAAAACTCTTTATATATTAGAATAGCTTCATGCTAAAAAAATTCAATCGTTTCATATTATTAATGCATTTTTTTTTACTTATTTTATTATTGCTAAATGGCTGTCAAACAACGGCCAATGACGTTCACGCAACAAAAAGCCAGCCCTATCAAATACTCAACACCACTGTTACGGCTAACTTCGCTCCTGATGGTCGATTATGGCGGCTGATTCCTACGGAAAATGCCGTTTATGTGGATTTTTCTAATAATAATGGCAAAACATTTCAGCAAGCGATAAGAATCAACCCGATTGATCAAAAAATAAGTGCCTGGCCGGAAAACCCACCCGCCATTGAAATCAGTCATTCCGGTCGTATTAATGTACTTTATTATGCTGATGAAGCACAAAAGTCCACTAGTTTCTTTAGTTATTCCGATGATAATGGACAAACATTCAGCCCACCTGTTTTAGTCAGTAATCAAGCCCAATCAGCCATGCATTATATGGATAAAATGCTGGTAGACAATAATGATAAGCTCTATTTATTCTGGCATGATACCCGGCATGACTCACATCAACAAGGTCACCAGCATAATATTGACGCTGGTATCTTATCCTTATATTACAGTATCAAATCTCCTGCAGATCTGTCTCAATTCAGCAATCACTTTCTAAGTGCAGGTATTTGTTCCTGCTGTCGTACAGCCACTGCATTTACAGCGGAAGGTGAGCCTGTTATTTTTGCTCGTATGGTGTACCAGGATGGTATTCGAGACCATGCATTAATTCGTATGAACAGCAATGGTTCATGGTTAACACCGCAACGAGTTACTCATGATAACTGGGCTATTGAAGCCTGTCCTGAACACGGGCCCGCTTTAGCCATTGATAAGCAGAATAGAACGCATTTAACCTGGTTTACTTTAGGCGAGCAACGGCAAGGTATCTTTTATGCACAAACAGACGATTTTGGCAAAACGCTAAGTCCACCTCTGGCACTGGGCAATAGTGATTATATTCCAAGTCATCCCGATGTAATTTCTTTGCAAGATCGCGTTATATTGGTCTGGAAAGAATTTGATGGCGAACAAACTACGCTATATATTAAAGAATCTCTTGATCGAGGAAAAACCTGGGTAGATAAAACCACAGAATTAAGCTCTGAATCTAATAATGGTTATCCAAAATTGATTGCAAATAAGGAAGATATTTTTATATCATGGACAGCTAACGACCATGGTCATCAGATTACAAAATTATAACTTTTAGGCATTCAAAATGAATTTCAAAAAAAACATTACTTTATTAGTTCTCTTGTTTTCGATAACGGCTTGTACAGAAAATACAACAAAAAACTGGTTACAAGAAACACTGACCCAGCAATTAACATCAGGGGAAATTGGACGCGCATTTAAACAAGCTTTAACGATTGCCAGCAAAGATGTGGTTTCCCAAGTAGGTAAAACAGACGGATTTAACTCTGATCCATCTATCCATATACCCTTACCCGATAGCCTGAATACGGTTAAAAATGTATTATCTAAATTTGGTATGTCAAAAACGATTGATGATCTTGAGCTTAAGCTTAACCGTGCAGCGGAAAAAGCGACCCCTAAAGCTCAAGCACTTTTTCTGGATGCCATTAGCCAAATGACATTTGATGATATAAAAGGTATTTATAACGGTCCGGAAGATTCAGCAACCCGTTATTTTAAACAGAAAATGACACCTAAATTAATCAAGGAAATGCGCCCTATTATTAATGAAAGTCTATCCCAGGTGGGTGCAGTTCAAACATTTGACCAAATGATGAGTAAATACCAGGCATTACCTTTTGTTCCGGATGTGAAAGCTGAGTTAACTGACCATGTGCTAGGAAAAAGTATGGATGGCATCTTTTTTTATATGGCTCAAGAAGAAGTCGCTATTAGAAAAGACCCCGTTAAACAAACAACCGCTTTATTAAAGAAGGTATTTGGCTCTCGATATTAAATTATTGTCGCTGACACAGAGTATGGGAATAAAATCTACTTTATGCCTAATACT
>CAZNGU010000018.1:0-11249 GCA_964572325.1 uncultured Methylomarinum sp. | reverse complement strand
TTCTAAGGATGTAGAAAAACATACGGAGTAGATAACAAGAGCATCTAGATTTTAGGAACTGCACGAAATAACTTCGACAATTCGCTTGTCTTTTTATCCGTCTTCTGTGTTGTACAAATAGTTGCGTAGCTTCTTGCTATGCGCCTATTTGTACGCCTTGAATACGAATAAAAATCCTTCGCCAATTGCCACACTTATTCCGTGCACGTTCCTTAGTCGTTTACCTTCATGGTATAAAACTTAAGGCGTGAATACTTTCCCTTTATAAGACCCGGGGGCAGGTAACATTGAATCTACTGCAGCAAATTCACTACCATTATATTTTTTTGCAAATTTGTTAGTTATTGCACTAATTTTGTCTGCCGCTTTTATTAAAGTAGCTTCATTATTTACTTTAATATCAGCATTATTTACAACAGATGCTATTGAACTGTATTCGGCATTGCCTATTTTCTGTCCAATTTGTTTTACTGAAGCCAATGCTGCTTTTTGGCGATTAACCATTTCGGTAAAATAAGTTTGTTCCTCGGTTGCTTTGGCAATCCCTCTTAAAGCAAATTCCAAGTCCAATGCTTTGCCAACAACGTACATAAGTCTCAAACGTTCGATTGGGGATGCATTATTAGCATCACTATACCAAACATTATGACGCACCTCACCCTGACTCCATTGTACTAATTCAATCGGACTCCCTGCTTTATGACCACCTACATTAACCAATTTTTCATTTGGAACCGTATGGCATCCATAACAGTTTTTTGCTACTGAATAAATATTAGAGGGACGAATCATTCCATGCTTTTCGGAGTTAGCAAAGCGTTCAGCTTTATGTGCAGGGTCTTCGTCAGCAGCTTTTACGCCTTTACCACCAAAATCACTGTGTACATCTATCCAGTTTTTCCCCGCCCCATGACATGATTCACAAGAAATACCAGCCACTACTTTGGTTTTGTTTTTATGTGGCTTTTCAGTGAAATGACAGGTTAAACAATCACTACCACTTTTCATACGCTTAATCCCCATTTTCTTAGCGATTTCTTTTGCCGCTTTTTTCTTGGGAAGCGCTTTAAACGTTTTGTAGTGGTGTGTACCTTTCCAGGCTCTGACAGATGATTTATGGCAGTCAGCACATGCTTTTGGCCCTACTGTATCTGGCACATTTTTTGTCATTGCAAAACTACTATTGGGTATAGCAAAAACAGCTATTATTATTGATAGTACCCATAACTTTCTCATTATGACTAACTGCACCTGAACACCAGGTTTGATATTTTTTATCATTATTTCTCTCCTGCCATTTATTAAATATGAACAATTTTATTTTATGACTAGGTAAGTGCACTTCATGCACCACAAGCCAAACATTACATCCTAAATTTTAAAGGTTTTTTTAGATGGATAAGAACCATGCTTTATAGCTTTAAGCCATCTAGCAAAACAAATATCGCAACCCTACAAACACACTTCACATAGTATACTTCGTAAGCACACCGTGCAAATCTAAAGTTTTATCTTTAAATAATTCAAATGAAAATAGCTTTTTCAGTAAAAGACTATCTGGGAAGAAGAGGGATAACACAACCCTAGAGCTGGTAAAAATAACACTAATATGTCTTATGCTAGACTATTACTTTGTAAACATTGTGATAACAGGCTTAGAAAGCCAGTAAATATTCTTCTGCATAGATTCCCTTGCTTATTACCGACTCCATTTTCTGTATTTCTGCCATTAAGTTAAGAGGAGGGGCGTCAGCAGTAATAAAGCGCATCTTTAACTATAATTGATGCGCTTTATTGCCAGCACTACATCTTACTGAAAATACTTAACTTAATATTTGTAAGTAAACTCAAGGGGAACTTCTAACGACATTGATGAAGAGACTAGAAATTCATTTGTATTTCAGTTCTTAAGCCATAACCATCGTGACCAACACTAAAAGGTCTTGATCCGTTATCATCAGTATATGAATAAAAACCGTCTAACTGAACTACAAACCTTTGACCAACAGCTTGTTGAAATCGAGTTAAAATTGCCACTACTGTTGGTCTATTACTTTCTGTACCATCAGTACTTCCCACTTCAAACAATACCTGTCTGCGTGAGCCATCAAAAAACATTTGAAGACCCAGAGCAAAACCATAAGCTTCTTGAGATTGATTTACTATTGCCGGTGTATATCGACCCAACCCTTGACTAGCAAACAACAAGCCCTGACGCCCCAAAGGCCCACCTACATCTGGCCCACGCGCTGCCGAACTAAAACTGTCAATACCCCAAAATGCATTAAAATACACATTATCTTCAGACCAAGGCAATACATAAGAAGATTCAACCCACAATAGATAGCCATCATCAACAGCTGCTACAGGTCGTCCAGGCCGACGATTAGCTTTATTCCCCACTGTATGAGAGCCCAGAAGATGAAAATTGGTATTAATATGCCCGATTCTCTGTGCGGAATTTATGCCCCAATAAAACCCGTCATTATTATTTTCATCATCTAAGGTATAAACTAAATCTAAATTTACCGTACTGGTTGGTAAATCCATTTGTGTAAACAAACCAAACAGATGTAATTGATCGTCCTGCTCAATATTATCTGCCCGATTGATTCCATTCCAGCCATAAAGACCAGTAAATTGCAGATTTGAACCACCCGGTATCACCAGATTATTCCGAATCAAGCTAACCGAATCAATAGTATCATTAATTAGCAAACCTTCTTGATAAAACAAGGGCTGTCTACCCACTGAAAACCCAAGGTCAAGCCCTAAGAAATCATTACGATCTAAGTTTGGAAACATTTCACCAAGATCCCCTTCAAAGAACAATGTTCTTATATCAGCATTGAACTTATCTACATAGCCTTCATCACCTCGACCTGTAACATCATTACTAGGTCCAAAATTAATACCTGTATAGGTATTTGAATCACGATCATGTAAAGGTTGCAGACCAAGGAGTATGCGCTCAGTTCCTGTCAGCTGCAAATTAGCAAAAATATCCAGCCGATTAGCCCATTCAGACCTTGCGACATCAGGTCCTGGCCCCAGAGGATTCCTAAAGGTCTGAACGGCTGTACGATATGTACCAAATATCAACAATGACGGCTGTAGAACTGCACCTCCAGGTAATACATAGCCCGGTTTAATGGGGCCTGACCCAATAAAAGGTGCGCCAAGTTCTAAGCGCATAGGCCTGTCCGGTACTATGGATTCATCCAGTATAGTTGCTGCTTCATCAGAAATTCGACTGGTTCTATTGCCGTGTTCATCAATTGTGAAATCAATAGCCACGGCCATTGGCGAACCAATAATAAGAAGCGCAGCCGCTACGCAAGATAATAATTTTTTTTCTTTAAATATCATGGAATAAACCCTCTAAGCCCTAGTTATTATTGATTCCTACTTACGTTGATTTGAATCAACATCGAATTTGACTTCTTTTTCCCAGATCACTTCGTGGCCTTTTACTAAAGCTTCTGCAATATCTCTAGCACTTAAGCCGTAATCAAAGCCAACTTCTTTGATCCTATTAATTAGATTAACCGGCACCATAGCTGCTTTTAACTGCACAATTGCTTTATATGGCCCCTTACCTGTCATTTCGTCTTCATCAACCGAATATTCACCCCAGCGATAACCACCAGGTTCAATTCCAGTTCGATGTTTACGGGCACCAAAATGGCGCCCCAAAATAACGGCTGATCTTCTTTCAGGATTCAGAAATGGAGTTACCGTTAATGATGTGGGTACAGCAATCACTTGCTCTCTTTCTGCTCCACGCGTCGCAAAAGTCAAGAATTTTGATTGTAAATTCAGTAATTCATCATCCAGTGGAAGCTCATGATTGTGGACGTAGGCCGAATGAAGATCACGAACATCTCCGTTTGGATCTAAATCACCCGACTGATGAATGACCTTACCCGTTGCATCCATTACCCGAACATAAAGCCATACTAACCGCTCTCCATCAAAACCCGTGGGAACATTGTGTCCGTTTGTGCCACTAGCAACTTTGACCCTAAATTCAATACCCTCGCTATCTGCTTTATCTGTAACAATTTCTTTAAGCAAATAACCGTTACGGAGTAATTTAATACGCTCTAAACGAATTTCGTCTAAAAGCTCCTGGTTTTCATCAATAATTTCTCTGGCGTCATAACGCTCATCTGCCGATGTCCAACGCTCTGAGAATTTGTACTCATCAGCAACATTGTCTTCAAATTCATCAGTACCCCACCCGGCATCTATATCAAATGTTAACCATTCCCGGATTGTTGCCAAACCTTCTACCGTATCATCACCTACCTGGCTTTCTTCTATAATCGCCCGAGTGTTCAAAGGAAAAATTGAAGCTGGTAAAACAGAATAATCCGGACCTACAAACATATGGTTTGTCAATTTCCTGGATGGTGTTGCATATCGTCCGCCAATGACAGCAGCCGGACCAAAAGCATAGTTTTCTTTTTCGAAATCAGGATGGTCTCTTGGCACCATAATTTTTCCTGGCTCTTTACCCATATGGCAATCTTGACAGGAAATACCTTGACTATTAGCGGGTGAATTTTTCCATTCACTAAAAGCTTCCTCAAGACGAAAACCGTTAATCTCAGTCACATCATGACAGGTTCCACAAAAACCAGATGTGCCTAGCTGAAATAGTGGCTCAATCTTTCTGTGAACAACTTGCCCTGCATCGCCTTTATTCGTTTTGAGCCCTTTAGTTTCAATAGCATCCATAAGAGCAGTATTGTCACCAGTGGGGCCATAAATAGGTTGAGTGATGTCCCCTTCAATAATAGCTAGACGTCCCGTGATTTTGCCATAGGCCTGACTCAATCTATGACAGACAACACAGGTAATACCTTCTCTGGAAGTTGGATGCCGATCAATATTACTCATGAATTCTTTTTCTTTTAAATTCATGCCGACCGGTGTGTGACAACGAATACAAAAATCACCTAGCGTTCCATTAGTCAAAAAACCCACTGAACCCTGCATAGCATTAAAAACAGGACTCATTTGTGCATAGGAATGTTGTGAGATTGACCACTGTTTGTATTGCACAGGATGGCAGGAAGCACATTGAACAGCTGAAGGGTAGCGATCACCTAAGAATACCTCGGCATGTGCCATATTGGGATCTTCCATGACTTTCTTAGCCATACCTTCATTCATACCGCCTTCAGCAGCCAGAACCGGATTATATATTTGTGCTCCAAGTACTAAACAGAGCGCCATTAAAACGGTGTTCTTGGCAATTCCTTTGAATTGACGAACAGTTAACAATTTTTCAAAATAGACCATTACGAAACTCCCAAAAAAATTTGTTTAGCATTTATGCCAGATAAGACCATTACGAAACTCCCCAAAAAAAAATTGCTTAGCATTTATGCCAGATAAAGATATGACTGCAATATTTTTGTTACAAAAAAACCAAGTATTATTCAAGTCATCGACTCTTAAAAAAATTACCCGCAAATAGTTTGAACTATTCCTAAGGTTAGAAATCAGACTCTACCTACAACTAGGTAACATAATAGCAGGTTATCACATAATTTCATTAAAAAACACAAGTTATTTACAAAAAAACAACAACCCTCTGAATCTAGTACCTTTTATTCCACATAGCCCTTCTGTCCTCAATGCTGTTGAGATCCCCCCCTTATCCTTCCTTTATTAATCCATAATAATAGTTAAGCTAAAAACTCGGAGTATTTCTGCTTAAGACCTTATTTATAAAAAGGGGCTAGAGTACTAAATTTTACTTAGGAATGGGTACGAAATAACTTGAGCAACTAGCGCGGTATTTTTGTTCGTCTTCAAGGCGCGGCATAGGGCGCATAGCAAGCTATGTAACCGGAGTTGCACCGCAGAAGATGGATAAAAAGACAAGTAAGGCTGGTGGGTTATTTATTGCGAGTTGCCTTAACTACCATTTTTTTGTTAAATTGCCAACGACTTCACGATATACTAGGGGTTACTCGTCTAAAGTAAAACCCTAGCAAACACCAGGAAACCATTATGAACACTTACCTTAAAAACATAAAAAGAATCCTTATCCTCAGTTTAAGTAGTTTTTTATTTTTATCCAGTACCACCATCAATGCTTCCGAGTGCGGCATATTGCAACTTCAAAATAATAGAAGCTCGGGTGTCACTGTAAAAGGAAATGATTGCTCTAATCCATCTGCTATTTCATCAGGCTCTATTTTTGAGCTATCCTCAAAAGGAAGACTCTGGTTAAAATCCAAGCCAACAGAAGCCAGTAACTCTAATTTTCAGTTGATTTGCCAAAACAAGACTAAAAGCTCTATACAACTTGAATTTTCAGACACACAGAGTCCCTGGCTAAACCAGTCCACCTTAAATAACTGTTCGGGCTGGGCTAATAATAAGCTGACCTGCGACGGCAACAACGGTGAAAAAAAGGGGCTTTATTGTGTTTTATCAATTGCTAAGTCAACAAATAAAAAATCGACTCAAGTTGAAAGAACCACATCTGTAAAAATGCGCAGTTTGATTTCTTACGTTAATACCGAAAACCCTGCTAATGATATTACCAAACAGGAAATACTCGCAACAATCATTCCTGAACTCAAATTATGTAAAGACCTCAACCAGTATACAATGGATGCTGAAATCAGCTGGAATGTCGAACCAAGTACAGCAAAACAAAATATTAATATCATATCCACTTCCGGACTTAGTACTGCATCTTTATCAGAGTGTGTAAAAACAGTAGTCAGGACATTTTCTTACCCTAGCTTTTCTGGAAAAACTTCTTTTAATAGTACGTTTTAAACCATCAGCTATCAATGCTCAACCTAGCCGCTGTAAAAAAAAGCATCCTGCTTTTATGCGGCTGTAGCGCACTGTTAACAGGCGTCATTATTGACACTGTTTTTGGAAATAAACTAGACTACTGGATTCACGATTCAGCCCTGGTTTTTCAGCAAAGAACAGCATGGAAATATTCAGCCATTGTTGTTTTGGATGACGATGTACCCTATAGCGTAGGTAGAAAACAAGCACTCCCCCTCTTTGCAAAAGCAACAGAGCGACTTATTGCCGCAGGTGCAAAAGGCGTGTTTCTTGATGCCAGAGTATCTAAAGCACAAGAGGGGAAAATGCCCTATGCACAATGCATTGAGACTGATGGTAGCGTCCGCTGGTCAACACCAGAATGTTCTGCGGCTGGTAATAATCAATGCCTGCTAAATAATAGTGAATCAGGAAATGCACCATTAAAAATGGATGCCACAGCAATTCCTTTTTTCCGTATTGCCCCTTATCTTGATGATAAAGATGAACCTGAGTTTTTGCTTTATGACTGGGAAGCGGCTGATGCAATTCCTATAGATGGGCTTAATGTCAGTGACCGTCTAGTCACAAAAAATACGCCGATAGCCCGATGGCTGGATTTAAGCGAAGACCATGCAGTTCATCAACTGGTGAAATTTAGTCAACCAGATAAATTCCTGAGTCTCTATAAAAGCAAGCCTACAGATGAACTTTGTGACTTAGAACGACATTGCCGTAGAATACGTTTAAGCCAGCCTATTTATGAAACAAAAATAAAGGGTAAACGATTAATCATCCCTGTTAGCTTGTTAGCCTCCTGCGACCTGGTCATTGCGCAAGACACCTTATCCCTACTAAAGGATAAAGTTATCATCATTCAAACAGCTGCACCCAATGAATCAACTGATTTGGTAGTTACCGCCATGACGACTGCTTTGCTTGGCCCATCACTGATGACACCAGGGCCCCAATATCTAGTTGATGCGATTGAAACAATAATCAATCAGGATAGCCCTCAACCTCCGCCCTACTGGCTGAAAATGGTATTGTTCATTAGCATTGCTATCATTAGCATAGTTGCAGGTATATTCCTGGGGCAAGCCTCTTTATTACTCCTGGGATTAGGCATTTTTATCCTTCTCTGCCTGTTATGTTTTTATAATCCAATTACTCAACTTTGGCCAGTATTTTCTACCCTATCGATTTATTTTGTCGGAGCAGGTCAATTAGTTGCTGTTCATTTATTTGTAGGTTTCAAAGAAAGAAAACTAACAAAGCAATATATACCTGAACAAATACACAGCATGTTAATGGCATTAAAAATCAACGAATCGTTCAAAAGCCGTCGTTGTCATGCTGTTGTATTAATGAGTGACCTTGCTGGGTATACTACGGTAACCGGTTTATTAAAAGAACCCGGTTTAATATTGGAACTGATGAATGATTATCTTGAAGAAACCTCCGTGGTATTGCATAAAAAATATAATGGCATTTTAGAGGCCTATGTTGGTGACCTGGTCTGCTATTATTGGTCTAATCTGGATAAAGAAGATCAAGAGAATCCAAAAGACCATCTGGAGATGTATAAAAAAGCACTAAATGGCGCTATTGAATTACGGGAACTACAAAAGCAGTTTTTTTTAACCCTTCAAGAACGCTATAAAGATAAAATAGACCCGGAAACTTTAAATAAAATAGATAGTATTATTGATGCGGGCATTGGGATTACGACTGGAAATGTCATAATTGGAAATTTAGGCCCTGAAAAGGCTACCCAAAAACTGGGTATTTTAGGTGACCCATTAAATCTTGCAGCACGCATAGAAGGTCTAACACGTTTATTTAATACTGATATTATTATTGCAGGTGATTTTTTAGGTGCCATTGAATCATCAGGATTAAAAACCAGACGACTGGGAATTATGGAAGTAAAAGGAAGAGTCCTGCCCGAAACCCTCTATGCATTAGGACGTTCTGATGATGAACGATTCTCTGCAAGCAATATCGCGGCATGGGCACAATGGATAGAACAAGTAGAAACTGGATCACATGAATCTCTTCCAGTTTGCCCAAGTTGTTACAAAAAAGATGAACAGACTATTAAAGATTGGTTAACAAGAGATTTATTAAGTGCTGATGGCGTATGGCATTTGGATAAGAAATAGATCATCCGCCATTCTACTCAATCATATTGAATTTATAGTCGCAAAAAACATCAATAAATAAGTCATTTCTATATTGTCCTTTGTAGGCAATATTCCAGGCATATTAGGAACTCTTCAGCATGAAAATCAAAAATGTAATAATAGCCCTATTCTTTAGTGCTTTTCTTTCTTGCTCTACTCAAAACAGTGCTTTGAACACTGCATCAAACCAAAATCCTACTAGTTTATTCATAGTTGACTGTCTGCTCCCCGGTCAGGTGAGAAAACTAGGCCAATTGGCAACTTATATTGCCGCCAGGCGTGCTATTAAAACATCTGCCGTTGAATGCGAAATTCGAGGGGGTGAGTATGTGGCTTACGACAGAGCCAATTACTTAACAGCGCTTAATATCTGGATGCCAAAAGCCCAGGCCGGAGACTCGGAAGCACAGAATTATGTGGGCGAAATTTATGACAAAGGCATGGGTATAAAGCCGGATTATGAAATAGCGCGACTCTGGTATAAAAAAGCCGCTTTACAAGGAAACAGCAAAGCGCAAATGAATTTGGGCTATTTATATGAAAAAGGTTTCGGCGTTAAGCAAAATAGACAGGTTGCGCAGGAATGGTACGGTAAATCATCCCAGTTATCAAAAGTTAAAATTCCTTATGCCACCACTATTTCGACTCATTCTGACTCGAATCCTTTATCTGAGGAACTTAAATTATTAAAAGCTTCACTTAAAAACAGCCAGGCAGAGACAAAATATTTAAAAAATACATTATCAAATGTACGCCAGAATTTATCAGGTAGCAAATTACAACTCGTCATATTACAAACCGATCTGGCTCAGGTAAAAAACAAAATTCAAAGCAAAAAAAGTAAGGATCAGAACAGCCAACAAGACGTCTTGCTATTAAAGCAAATGCTTGCTGACAAAGCAGAAGAAATCAATCATCAAAAAGCCAACATACAAAATCTCGAAGGAAAATACCTTAAAGAAATTAGTATGTTAAATGATACTTTATCTAGTACTCAAAAAAGAGCAGAACAAATTATTTCTGAACTCAAAAAAGAAAATAACTCTTCTGTCGATACTCAAGTTGATTTATTAGTAGCAGAAGCAAAACTGGCCGAAACAGAACGACGCTTATTAAAAGTCGATAAAATTGCCCAACAAAGACTCATAGAAATAAAACAGATTAAGGAAAACAGCAGCAAAGAAAGTAAATCACTACAATCCGCCAAACAAAAAGCGGTTACTGACCAGCAACAATTAAAACAAATTGAGCTTGAAAAAGCTTTGTTACTATCTCAAGTTAAAAACCAGCACGAACTTAAAGAAAAATATGCACAGGATATTAGCAAAAAAAATAAGGAACTGCTTGCACTAAAAACCAAATTAACTGCAGAAAAACAGCAATACCAAAATAAAATCAAACAACTACAGAAAGATGTTACTTATGCTCAAGTCAGTGACAAACCAAAAATTGAAATTATTGACCCACCTTTTGTACTCACACGCGGCGTACCTACTGTTACGCTACGCTCATTAGTAAAAGAACGCGAAATCATCGGCAAAGTTAATGCTTCCAATGGATTAATATCATTGTCTATCAATGACAAAAAAACCAGCCCCAATAATCAGGGCTTATTTAAAGCAAATATCAAACTTATAAAGAATGAAACAGCCGTTAAAATTGTCGCCATTGACAAAAAAGGAAGCAGATCAAGTTTAGATTTTATGCTTTCACTGAGCAATATCATCCAACAATCAACAAATACCCCCGATTCTATTGCTCCAAACCCTAAAAGTGACTGGAAAAAACTTAACTTTGGAAACTATCATGCTTTAGTCATCGCTAATAATGATTATCGCAAGGTACCTAAATTAGAAACCCCCATAGCTGATGGACGCGCTGTTGAACAAGTACTTCGTACCCAATATGGGTTTAAAACCAGATTATTATTGAATGCCACACGTTATCAAATATTATCTGAACTCAATAAATTGAGAAGTAAACTGACGGCAGATGATAATCTGCTGATCTATTATGCAGGCCATGGAGAGCTGGATAAAGTTAATATGAGAGGACACTGGTTACCGGTTGATGCAGATGGTGACAATACCGCAAACTGGATATCTACTGTTGCAATCACCGATATATTGAATGCTATGGCGGTAAAACACATACTGATCGTATCAGATTCTTGTTATTCAGGCTCAATGACGCGCTCATCGCTTGCCAGACTAGACGCCGGCGTATCAAAAAAACAACGCACCCAATGGCTTAAAG
>CAZNGU010000017.1:2896-11431 GCA_964572325.1 uncultured Methylomarinum sp. | reverse complement strand
TATGCGGTGAGTCGGGTACGGTAAAGTTGGTTTGTGAGATGCTATGATTAAACGGTGATTGATAAAAACTAATGAATGATTCTTAAATAGAGAAAGAGGATTTAACAGCTATAAGCGCTTATTAAATCCTGTTTCATAATCTGATGAGATAAAGTGTTACTTTATTTTTTAGTCATAAAAAAGTAATTGAATTTACAATGCAATACCATCTCTTTACCTTCTAGTTTAACGACTTTACAGTCTTCATATTTTTCTCTTCCAGGTGTGAATTGTTTTCTGATAACACCATCAACTACAGAATATTTGATCTTTATTCCTTGATCTGAACCCATTCTACGATCGCGTGAAATAGCGGTTATCATGCCATCTCTACCAAAAGCCCAGTCGTTATTAATGGCGACTTTTTCTTTATGTAAAGCAGCTGCCTCATGATGGATGTTCCAGTTGCCAAGAAGTACTTTATTATCTTCCAGAGCGATAATTTTTTCTGCAGCATATGCTGAGGTTGCCACTAGAATTGCAGCTATTGATAAAAGTTTTATTGTTGTTTTCATTTTTCTTAATCTCCTGTTGAGAGTTTGAGAGGGGGGTTGGGAAATCATTTGATCCAGATTATAGCATAGAGGAGTGTGACTTTAAGCTGAATCAAAGCTAAATTAATTAGTAATAAAGCATATATACTAGCATTAATATAACAATATGGTAATATGTTAATTTATTAATGTATTATTTCCAGTTTAGCTTTACTTTTTGTTAGCTGTTCAGGATTCGGTGTGAGTTGATATTTTTAATGTGTAAACTGAGTTCAGAAAGTGGAGTTTTTTGGAGGCGATGAATTTCCAGTACTATCCAGATGCAAGGAGAAGAGATCTGTAAATTTTGAACAGATTCTTAAGGCACGTATGGAAATAACTGGAGCTTTCAGGAGTATTTTTATGGTGGTATACTACAACCCTGTTTTTTTTAATGTTGAAAAAGGATGAAGTCTATGAATGCATGTAAGTTTTGTTTGCTCATTATGTTTTTTGCGTTTAGTAATCAATCAATTGCTCTAAGCACGGGGGGCGCAGGCGATACTAAGATAATTAAGGGGAATATGAAGTCGACACCGGGTTGTAAAAATAAGGAGGTTGCTTCAAAGCAGGCCTCAACAGGCTATCGGTTTAAAAAATATTCCAAAGTAATGTGTCAGCAAATTGCTTACGGCTGGACTTTAGTTGAAGTGTTGGATAAAGGTGAAGTGGTTTGTGAGCCTTGTGAAGGCGAGGAAGACAGTGAAGATAATTTTCGTTGCTATGTTAAAAATGTCTCCCTGAAGTGTGGAATAACTAGTCGAGGATACTAAGAGGCTGTCCGAGAACGAAAAAACTGACTCAAAATGGCTTTCCCTCGCGACGTTTTCTATTCTCGGGCAGCCTCTTAGTGCTGCCTATTACCCATAAGTCATGCACCCAAAGAATGTTAATCTATAAGCGCTTGTTTCTATTGAAAACAAGAATAGATATATTTGTTTTACGTCATTATAACCATTTGATTGTTACAGTATTCGTATTTGTGGGTAATAGGCAGTCCTAGTGTAGCAACTATTTTGGATGGATTAAGGAATGAAAGTTTAGTTTTAAATCAACAATATAAACTCAACTCTGTCCGTCAAAGCAAAATAAGAGCTGCACTAGCAACATTCTATGACGGATATAGAAAGCTACGATAAATGGTCAGTTGTGTTGCCTACAGGGATGGTAAAGATTGCTCCAGGCAATCATTTACACTTCCACCTTTCATGGTGGTCGTAGGTAAGGGGCGTGACTGGTTTTTGCTCCTGCATAATCACATCCATGTGAATAGGAACGTGCACAAAATAACTTCGACAACTAGCTTGTCTTTTTGTCCGTCGTCGGTGTTGTGGCAACAGTTGCGTAGCTTGCTATGCGCCTGTTGCCACCCCTTGAAGACAAACAAAAATCCTGCCCCAGTTGACGAACTTATTCCGTGCGCGTTCCTAAGCAGGAGCGAAAGCTTTGCACTTGCTTAAACTTTAGCGTGCTAGTTCTGCACTCGTGCGCCTCGCAACTAACCACTTCTCAACTACTATATTCGTCAATATAACTTTGATGGAGTCTCTATTTAGATGTTTCCAATCGGCTTATGTTTCACTGTTGTGTTCTATGCAATGTATGAGCACGGCACATTCTTGGAAAGGGTGAGGCTCCAATATCAGTCTTCTCTAAAACGGCTTATAAATATAAACCATGGCAATTAGTGTTAGATGTGCTGAGGAACGAAGCGCATTTTATCAGCACCATTGATTGCGCTTCCTGTCGTCAGCACATCCTACATTATTTTAAAGCTGCACTGTTGGAAATTAGAATCAATAGCTTTTTTATTCGAGTTTAATCTTAGCTTTTTCATCAATAATCGGGGTAAATCCCCCCATCTAATCATAAAACAAAGCTGTTTTTGAAAAGCGGTCATGCCAGGTATATTTTTTTTTATCAATACATTTCCATAAAAACCCCAATCCACAAAATAACCAGGAAATACAGGCCATTAAAAAGCGTTTAAGTGCGTCTTTCCAGCTTAAGGATTGTTTGTTGAAGGTTAGTACTTTTGTTTTCCATGCTTTCATGCCCAGTGTTTGACCGCCATGTGTCCAGAACCAGCCATAAAATAAAAAACTGATAAGCAGTAGATAAATAGGAAAGAAATACTGTGAAGCAGTGAATGCCTTACCGTGATTAAAAGGCAAGATGATGGCGGTTGCTAAAAAAAGTAAAGCGAGAAGTAGAAAAGAATCGTAAATAATGATAGCTAAATATCGAAAAAAGCTAGGTGAATGCACAAGTCTTCTCCGCTCTTTTTAACTTCATAATATACAGTTAAACTATTCTTTAAAGATAGAAAATTTCTGGCCATAATACATGCTCATGCCAATCAGATAAGACATCATGACAGCTGCAAACAGAAAAGGAGGTTTGTGTAATAGCATAATTGCTAAATCAACAATAAAAAGGCTGGTGAGTAAAGGTTGGTCAATTAAACCATCTAATATTTTTTTGTACATAAAATTCCCCGAATCTATTTTTTTTAAATGTTTTTAAGCACTACGTTTAAATAGTTAGTAACTATTCAGTATATTTGAAGCTATATTATTATACTTCGTGCGGTCACGGATGCGGATTTCTAACGACTGAGTTTTTGCCGATAGCGCCTTGCTCTCGAAAAAATCAGTTCACCATAAATTCCGCATCCGTGACCGCGCGAAGTATAGCAAGTTCATGTTTAATGGTTACATTAATCAGTTAGCTGAATTTTCTTATAGTGTTCTGTAATTTTACTATATTCGACAGCATTATGTAAAAAAGCTGTTGAGCAAAGTCAATGCAGGCATAGATAGCTTGAAGCTTTTTTAGCATCCTGCAAACTGGTTCTAAAGTAATAATTCACATACAATAAATTTGTCTGTCAATATACTTTTGATTGCGTATTATGTCATTTAATTCACTAGGCTTAATAGTATCCCTGCAGCTACGGCAGATCCAATAACACCGGCAACATTCGGCCCCATGGCATGCATTAATAAGTAATTGTGAGGGTTACTTTCAAGGCCGACTTTATTAGCAACACGAGCGGCCATGGGTACAGCAGAAACACCGGCTGCGCCAATCAATGGATTAATCGGAGTTTTACTGAATTTATTCATGATTTTTGCCATCACTACACCACAGGCTGTGCCAATACTGAATGCAATAGCACCTAAAGCCAGAATACCTAAAGTTTCAGGTTTAAGGAAAGCTTCTGCACTGAGTTTTGAGCCTACCGCCAGCCCCAAAAATATTGTGACAATATTGATTAATTCATTTTGTGCTGTTTTACTTAAGCGTTCTACTACACCGCAGCTATTCATCAGGTTACCCAGGCAGAACATGCCAACTAATGGTGCTGCCGAAGGAATCAACAAGGCGCAAAGAGTGAGTAGCATTAATGGAAAAATAATTTTTTCTATAGGGCTTACTATGCGCAATTGTTGCATTTCAATTTTGCGTTCATCTTCGGTAGTTAATAAACGCATTATTGGGGGCTGAATTAATGGTACTAAAGCCATGTATGAATATGCGGCAACAGCAATTGCACCGAGTAATTCAGGTGCTAATTTGGAGGCAACATAGATAGCAGTAGGGCCATCTGCGCCGCCAATGATAGCGATGGCAGCCGCATCTTTTAGAGTAAACTCTAGTCCCGGAATTGCATTAAGTGCGAGTGCGCCTAATAGTGTAGCAAAAATACCAAACTGGGCGGCTGCACCGAGAAATAATGTTTTGGGGTTGGCGAGCATTGGACCAAAATCAGTCATTGCACCGACACCCATAAAAATTATTAAGGGAAATACGCCTGTTTTTATACCATAATATAAATAGTACAAAATACCGCCATGCTCAGCTATTCCAGCTACCGGAATATTGCTGAGAATAGCGCCAAAACCGATAGGCAATAATAATAACGGTTCAAAGCCTTTTTTTATGGCCAGATAGAGTAGTAAAAAGCCCACAAGCATCATGAATGCCTGTGAACCATTAAAGTTATAGAGTCCTGTGCTTTCCCACAAGGCAATAAGATTTTCCATAATACTTTGTTTATAAAGTGATCAAGGTTTCGCCGACAGCAACAGCGTCACCTTCTTTGATATTAACTGTACTGACAGTGCCAGTAATTCTAGAACGAACTTCAGTTTCCATTTTCATCGCTTCCATAATAATAACGACATCACCTTGAGCAATTAGAGTGCCAGGGCTTACATTGATTTTTAGAATAATACCAGCCATTGGAGATTCAATAATTTCGCCATTGCTTGGTGTGGCTGAGGTAATAGTCGTAGTATTTTTGTTCTGTATATTTAGGCTGGAGCCCCCTGGGCCAACCACAACATTATAACTTCTACCATCTACGTTCACTGCATAGCTTTCAGCGGGTGTGTCCGGAGTGATGGATAGAGTATTGGTAGCAGCATGTGCTTCAGCATCAGGAGCGGGTTCAAAGGCATCAGGGTTGTTACGATTTACAATAAATTTCCAGCCAACTTGTGCAAAAAGACCGTTAATTAAAGCATCTTCTTCTATGTTTTTAGCGAGTGTAACACCTTCTGTTTTAGCTTTTTCTTTAACATCAGCTACCAGTTTATGCATTTCTGGTTCTATAAGATCTGCTGGGCGGCAAGTAATAGCAGTAGCACCGTCTAGTACCCGGTCTTGTAATTCTTTGTTGAGCTCAGCAGGCGCGGCTCCGTATTCACCTTTTAGCACGCCAGCGGTTTCTTTAGTAATTGTTTTATATCGTTCGCCGGCAATTACATTAAGGACTGCCTGGGTGCCGACTATTTGAGAAGTGGGGGTGACTAAGGGAATAAATCCCAAATCTTTACGTACCTTGGGGATTTCTAATAATACTTCATCAAACTTATCGGCAGCACCTTGTTCTTTAAGCTGGTTTTCCATATTGGTTAACATTCCGCCAGGGACTTGAGACGATAGAATACGACTGTCTACGCCCTTCAAACTTCCTTCAAATTGTGCATATTTTTTGCGGATATCTCTAAAGTAGAGTGCAATATCTTCCAGTTTTGCCAGGTTCAGGTTTGTATCATGCGCCTGGTCTTCAAAACAGGCCACTATTGTTTCAGTGGGGCTATGTCCATAAGTCATACTAAGGGATGAAATCGCAGTATCTACATTATCAATGCCGGCTTCAACGGCTTTGATAATAGTCGGAACGCTTAAGCCAGTGGTCGCATGGCAGTGCATGTGAATGGGAATGCTGGTGGTCTGCTTTAATTTGCTAACTAATTCAAAAGCATCATAGGGTTTTAACAGACCAGCCATATCCTTAATACAGATAGAATGAGCCCCCATGTCTTCTATTTGTTTACCTTGTACAACCCATTTATCAATAGTATGTACGGGACTGGTGGTATAGGAAATAGTACCCTGGGCGTGGGCATCGGTCGTTAATACCGCCTTGATCGCTTGTTCAATATTACGCATATCGTTCATGGCATCAAATATGCGGAAAACATCAATACCATTAACTACAGAACGTTCTACAAACTTGGCAACAACATCATCAGCATAATGACGGTAACCTAAAATATTTTGACCGCGCAATAGCATTTGCTGCGGGGTTTTTGGCATTGCAGCTTTTAATAAACGCAATCTTTCCCAGGGGTCTTCCCCCAGGTAGCGAATGCAGGCATCAAATGTTGCTCCACCCCATGATTCAATAGACCAATAACCAATTTGGTCAAGTTGTTCGCAAATAGGTAGCATATCTTCGATACGTAGTCTGGTAGCCAGTATCGATTGGTGCGCGTCCCGTAAGACGACTTCTGTTATCCCTAAGGGCTTATTAACTGTTGCCACAATTTTCTCCTATGACTTTTTTGGGTCAATTTTTAAAACATGCCTGCTTTGTAAGCAAGCCTTATTTGTGTTTACTACGGTATTGATGAACCGCAGCAGTTATTGCTGCAATAACACCGGTGTTTGTATGACTGGTAGATGCAGATTTAGTAGGTGCAATAGATATGGGTTGTTCCGGAAAGAAACGCTGTATTGCCCAGGTCATGATATTAACCATGACCACAAGTAGTGCTAAAAAGGCAAAGACGATGAGCATACCAATAATCATCAGTTCTACACCAGCGTTCATCATTTCAGGCATAAATAATTCTCTGGAGATATAATAAAACTGCCAATTATAGCATATTTTTATTAATGTCTTTTTTTCGCTATGCAGTTCCTTGTGGCAGGGGTAATATGTAGAACAGATGACGGGATGTAACAGGCAAATAAAATGACAAAGTACTTAATGACAGAGCAACAATGGCAAGAAAAATTAACACCTGAGCAATTTGATATTTGTAGAAAGAAAGGGACAGAAAAAGCCTTTAGCGGAAAATACACCAATGTTAAGAAAAAAGGAATATATCATTGTGTATGTTGCGGCAATCGCTTGTTTAAATCAGAAGTAAAATTTGACTCGGGTTCCGGCTGGCCTAGTTTTTGGGATGTTATAGATAAACAGAATATTAACGAAAATAGAGATGAAAGTCATGGCATGAGACGTGTTGAGGTGACTTGTCAGGCGTGTGATGCACATTTAGGCCATGTTTTTGAAGATGGGCCAAAACCGACAGGTCTACGTTATTGTATTAATTCAGTCTCGTTGCAATTAGAAGAGGAAGCATGAGTGCACAACAGCAAGTTAGCGAATTACTAAACTTTATTGATAACAGCCCCAGTGCTTTTCATGCGGTTAAAAGTATAGAAAGTCAATTGACCCAATATGATTTTGAATGTTTAGATGAAAAACAGCAATGGTTGTTAAAACCAGGTGGCCGATATTTTATCATTCGAGATGATTCTTCCATAATTTTTTTTATAGCAGGTGTTAAGCCGCTAGCAGAAACCGGATATAAAATTCTAGGGGCGCATACTGATTCACCCGGACTGAAAATAAAGCCTAATCCCGTGATTAACAGTGACGGACTGCTTAGGTTGGGTGTAGAAGTTTATGGTGGCCCTATTTTAGCGACTTTTACTGATAGAGATTTAAGTCTGGCCGGTCGAATCAGCTTTAAAACGGGTGATGGACTAATAAGTAGTCAGTTGATCCATTTTGAGCAAGCATTAATACGTTTACCTAATCTGGCTATTCACATGAATAGGCATGTGAATGAGGAAGGTTTAAAACTACATAAACAAAATGAATTGGCTTTAATTCTATCGACAATGGTAGAAGAGCAGCTATCTGTAGATTATTTTAAACAATGTCTGGAAAAAAAATCCGGAATAACAATAGATCAAATTTTATCTTGGGAACTTAATGTATATGATACTCAGAGAGGTTCGTTTTGGGGAGACCAACAGCAGTTTTATGCGAATAGTCAGTTAGATAATCTGGCATCCTGCTATGCTGGCTTACAGGCATTTTTAGATGATTCAGTATTACAGGCTGATAACACACGGCTTTGTGCCTTTTTTGATCATGAAGAAATTGGTAGTGAAAGTAGTAAAGGGGCAGGCGGCAGTTTTTTGCCTGATATATTACAGCGCATCGCGTTGGCTTTAGAAATTGGTAGCGAGGGTTATCAATGCGCTTTGGCGCAAAGTTTTATGATCAGTGCCGATATGGCTCATGCATATCAGCCTAATTTTCCCTCTGCTTATGAACCGGAGCATAAGGTTAGGGTAAATAAAGGGCCTGTTATAAAAATTAATGCCAATCAAAGATACAGTTCTGAAAGTATTTCTGTAGCTCAGTTTATTTATTGGTGTGAGCAGGCCAATGTACCTTATCAATCTTATTCACATCGAACAGATATTCCCTGTGGTAGCACCATTGGACCGATAACATCTGCTAAACTGGGGATTAGAAGTGTTGATGTTGGGAATCCTATGTGGGCTATGCACAGTATTAGAGAAAGTGCAGGGGTGCTTGATCATGACTATATGATTAAGGTTCTCAAGTGTTTTTTCTCTGCAC
>CAZNGU010000017.1:0-2796 GCA_964572325.1 uncultured Methylomarinum sp. | reverse complement strand
TAAAAAAGCAGTACCTATTCATTGAGATGAAACCTTTTAATTTCAAAATAAAAAAAATAATGCTGCCTTTTTTGAAGATATTTCCTGTTGCATTTCTGTTTTTGTCAAACCTCGCTTTTTCGCAAGACAATACTGTCGAATTTAAAATAAAAGCAGCCTATCTCTATAATTTTACAAAATTTGTGGTTTGGCCGGAAACACCATCTGAGACCTTTAATTTATGCATTTTGGGTGAAGATCCTTTTGGTCAGATCATTAACCCCATGTTGTCTCGAACAGTCAAGAACAAACCCATTAAAATATTTCGTTTTCGGTCAATTAAACAGGGTAAAGACTGCGATATGATGTATTTTGGCAAGTCAACGAAATACTGGAACAAGGCCATATTCGCCAGTACTTCGCAAAAAAATATATTATTAGTCGGAGAAACAAAATATTTTACCCAAGCTGGAGGCATGATCGCTTTTATTTTTAAAGAGGGAAAAATAAAACTACAAATAAACCTTGCAGCTGTTAAGCATAGTCCGTTAAAAATCAGCGCTCAATTACTGGAAGTTGCTGAATTAGTTAATGGTGAACCAAATGACTAATTTTTTAAAAAACCTTTCTATAAAAAACAAGTTATTGGCTATTCAGCTATTTTCGGCTATTTCCGGATTGTTTTTAGCGGCAGTACTACTCCTTATATTTGAAGTTTCTGAATTTAAACAGAGCAGAAAAGATGATTTGACTGCAATGGCAGAATTAATAGCGCATCGTAGTACGGCTGCTTTATTATTTAATGATGAGCAACTGGCTAAAGACAATTTGTCGTCTTTAGAACAATTTTCTATATTCCATTCTGCTTGTATCTATAACAATAGTGGAAAAGTTTTTGCAAGGCTTCAGGCAAAAGGCCACCATTCCGAGTTTTTTTGTCAAAAAAACTATAATGGTGAGCAAACCTATTATGAGCAGACACATCTTTATGTTTATCAAGCCATAGTATTAGATTCAGAAAATATAGGAACACTGTTAATCCACGCTAATTTGTATAAGGTCTTTGTACATAAATTCAAATATATTGGTTTCTTAATAACGGTGTTATTTGCAGGCACAATTATTACATTTTTGCTGGCAATACCCTTGCTCAATGTCATTATTGTACCTTTAAAAAACCTGTTAAACCTAGTTTACAAGGTGACGCATGATAAAGATTATTCACGGCGAGCCAGAAAACAATATGATGATGAGCTGGGTACACTAGTTGAAGCATTTAATGGTATGTTGAGTACAGTAGAAAGCCAAAACAGTGCATTAACAGTCGCTAAAAATCATTATATGACACTCTATGATGATAATCCGACTATGGTTTTTAACCTGTCAGCGGAGGGTATTGTTTTCTCTGCAAATAAATTTGGTGCCAGGCAATTAAGTTTAAGCAGTACGGAACTAGAATATTGTTCTATTTTTGAATTTATTCATCCTGATGACCAATATCTTACAGAAATGTTGTTTAAATCATGTATTGCTGCGCCAAAAAAAGTACATAAACAAGAATTGAGAATGATGTGTAGAGATGGCCGAGCAATCTGGGTAAGAGGAACTGCTCGAGTTGTGATGAGTCAAGACCAGCAAGATAACTTTTTATTAGTCTGTGAAGATGTGACAGAAAATAAAATACTTTCGGAAAAAATAATTTATCAGGCGAGTCACGATGCTTTAACTGGCTTAGTTAATAGAAGTGAATTTGATTCTGTTATTCAGGATGCGGTTAAACAAGCGCATAATGAGAAGCTGGAACATGCTTTATGTTATCTGGATCTGGATCAGTTTAAGGTGGTTAATGACACCAGTGGTCACATGGCTGGAGATGAATTATTAAGACAACTAGGAGATGAACTAAAAGGGCATATTAGAAAAGGGGATGTGCTAGCACGGTTAGGAGGCGATGAATTTGGTATTTTAATGAGACAGAGCAGCTTAAATGATGCACGTCATGCCTGTGAAAAATTAAGAAATGTCATTAGAGATTTTCAGTTTGGCTGGGAAGACCGGAGTTTTTCTGTTGGAGTTAGCATTGGTATTTCACCCATTAACGATTGCAGTGGTAATGCTGTAGAAATATTAAAAGAAGCCGATGCTGCCTGCTATGCAGCAAAAGAAAAAGGGCGTAATAGGGTTCACTTGTTCAGGCATGATGATGAGGAATTAGCTTCTCGGCAAGGGGAAATGCAATGGGTGGAAAAAATACAGCATGGTCTGGATGAGGACCGTTTTGTTTTATATGGTCAGCTTATTGTGCCATTAGCCAAAAATAAGGAAGACTTGCATTTTGAAACACTGGTTCGTTATATGGATGAACAAGGTAATACTATACCCCCTGGTGCATTTTTACCGGCAGCAGAGCGTTACAATATGGCATCAGCCCTTGATAAATGGGTGATTCAGAATTTATTTTGCTGGTTAGCCAGTCATCCTGACTGTCTGGAAAAGCTGTCATTATGTTCTGTTAATTTATCAGGGCTTTCTCTGTCAGATGAAAGTATGCAAGATTTTATTATGGATGCTTTTCAAAAGTACCACATACCTACCCATAAAATCTGTTTTGAAATTACAGAAACAGCGGCGATTGGCAATCTAACCTATGCCACTCAGTTTATTAATTTTTTAAGAGCCCAGGGCTGCTCTTTTTCACTGGATGATTTTGGCAGTGGGCTATCATCATTTGCCTATTTAAAAAACCTGCCTGTCGATTTTTTGAAAATTGATGGCTTATTTGTAAAAGATATTCTTGATGATCAAGTGGATTTGGCG
>CAZNGU010000016.1:0-11449 GCA_964572325.1 uncultured Methylomarinum sp. | reverse complement strand
CATATCATAATCTCAAAATCTGTTATTGCAGTAACAATCAATAACTCTGAACTTTCTGAGAAATAGAATATTCCTGTATTAGAATAGTCATATTTTAGCTTTCCAGTATAATGTAAGGAAATATATTAACCAAATTTGTTTCTCCCTAGTAAATACTACAAATTAGTCATTTCTTTAGATTTCTTTAGTTATCATTTTGTTAGCATAATTATTGCTGATGGCAAAGATCGTTATCTATATCATTCGTATCTATACTTCGCGCGGTCACGGATGCGGAATTTATGGCGAACTGATTCAGCAACGCAGCTATCGGCAAAAACTCAGTCGTTAAAATCCGTATCCGCGCGAAGTATATGTCAGTCCTTAGCAGGTTTTATGCTGAATAGTTACTATAATTTTACCTTAATGTTAAAGAGCACTAAGACGCCTTCCCATAAAATTTTAAAGCCATAATAAATGAAGAAAATATCTCAATTACAAGCGGACTTGTTTTTTTTGCTGAATGCTCTTGTTCACCTGCTTTTTTTACAATTTTTGTTAAGAGCCGTGTTGCTTTGGCGAAACAGTGATTTGGCGGCAGCTATCCCTTTTTCCGATTTGATTGACGCGTTTTTAATTGGGCTGAGATTTGATTTAATATTGGCAGCTTATGTGATGATTCCACTGCTGTTATTTTTGCTTCACCCTAGAGGTATAAATAAAAAAATTGCAGTGGTATGGGTAACATTTGCAGCAGGAGTTTTTACTTTTTTAGCCATCGTGGAACTTGATTTTTATCATGAATTTCATGTGCGGTTAAATAGCCTGGTATTTCAATATGTTCGGGAGGATCCAAAAACTGTACTCAGTATGATTTGGTATGGGTTTCCTGTCGTCCGCTATTTGCTGCTGGTTTTTTTTATTATCTTTTTGTTTTATTGGTTTTTTTCTAAATCTAGTATAGCTCTTGAAAAAAATATTGTTAGACCTTCATCATATTTGCTAAGGTGCTTTGCATTTATAGTAGTGGTAGGAATGACAGTTGTTGCTGCAAGAGGCACCATACGCCATGGGCCGCCTTTGCGATGGGGCGATGCTTTTCATAGTGAATATTTATTTGCAAACCATTTAGCTTTAAATGGTAGCTTTACTTTAATAAAAGCAGTTATTTCAGAATTTAAAGAAAAAAATCAAAAAAATTGGCTAAGTAAAATGCCTATGCACGATGCAGTATCTCGTATCCAGAAATTATTAATAACTCCTCAAGACCGAGTGATTAACCCTGATTTTTCTACTGTTTATCGATCCTATCATGCACCGCGTTCGATTAAAGCATCTCAACAAGCCAATATTGTTTTTATTTTAATGGAAAGTTTTAGCGCGGCCTTTATTGATAGCATGGGGCATGATTATGGAATTACCCCTGAATTTGATCGGATAAGACAAAAAGGGATATTGTTTAATAATTTCTTTTCAAATGGAACACATACGCATCAAGGTATGTTTGCCTCTATGGCTTGTTTTCCGAATTTGCCTGGGTATGAAACATTAATGCAGCTACCTCAGGGGGATACCAAATTTGCAGGTATATTGAAAATAATCAATGATCGGTCGTATCAAAGTTTGTATGTCTACAATGGTGATTTTGCCTGGGATAATCAAAATGGTTTTTTTGGTGGTCAAGGTATGCAAAAATTTATTGGACGCCATGATTTTATCAATCCAAAGTTTTCTGATCCTACCTGGGGTGTATCTGATGAAGATATGTTTAATCGCGCGGCTGAAGAATTAAATAAAATTCCAGACAACCCCCCGTTTTTTGCTTTTTTACAGACCTTATCAAATCATACGCCTTATGCATTGCCAGATCCATTACCGGTTAAACCTGTTACCGGTTTCGGTGAATTGAACGAGCATTTAACCGCTATGCGATATTCGGATTGGGCTCTGGGTGAGTTTTTTAAAAAAATTCAAAATACAGATTTTTATAAGCATACTATTTTTGTCATTGTTGGAGATCATGGCTTTAGCACCAGTAAGCAAGTCACCGATATTGATTTATTAAGATTTAGTATCCCACTACTTATCATTGCACCCGGTATTGTTGAACAATATGGAAGTACCGTTGCTACTGTTGGGTCGCAAGTTGATATTGTACCCACTATGGCTGGATTATTAGGTGGTGATTCTGCACATAGTTGTTGGGGGCGGGATTTGTTAAACGTTAAAGATGCTGGGTTTGCCATGATTAAACCCTCTGGCTCAGATCAGACTACGGCTTTTATTGAAGGGGATTTAGTTTTGGTCAAGCAGCCTCGATTGACAGCAAAACTATATCAATATCAGTCGGGAAATATTAGCACGGCAAGCTTGGTTTCTGACAGTATGAAAACTAAGGAATTAGAACTTAATTTACAAGCTTATATTGAAGTAGCTATGGATAGTTTATTGCATGGAAAGGCGGGTTATGAATAAAATATACGTAGCCTACAATGGTCGCATCCAGCATCAAACGACACTAATACCTCCATGTACCCCCTGTGTTAGGATAGTTGTCGCCTCTAATTTACAATATTTGGTACGGTATATCGCACTAAACTATTTGAGGGTGTGGCTTCAATATAATGTTTGCTGTAAAAAATCTTATTTGTAAGTGGCGGCAATTTGCGTAGGATGTGCTGAGGAACGAAGCGCATCTTACCAGCACCATTGATGCGCTTCCTAACGGTCAGCACATCCTTCATTATTTTCAAGCTACACCCCTATTTGATGGACGATTGTATTATTCTTTTTAGGGTACTGTTAACTATTTTAGCGCATAAAGGAAATATGCCTAATATTACAAATGAGCCTAATAACATCGGAGATAAAATATCAGATAAAGTTTTGATTAATAAAAGGTAAACCCCTGGCTCTGCCAGGGGACTATTAAGGTTTGACAAATACAGGAATCATCGTGAATCTCCTAATCTGTGAATCTCCTAATCTGTGAACCGCCTAAAGTTCAATAGATGAGGAAAAAGCACGATGACAACAATAAAGAGTTTAAATCATACGAAATGGGAATGTAAATATCATATTGTTTGGATACCTAAATATCGCAGAAAAAGTATATACAAAGAATTGAGGCCGTATCTAGGAAAAATTTTTAAGGATTTAGCTTCAAGAAAGGAATGCAGTATCAGAACTCCTGATCTCGGAGATTAAAGCCTGACACCATAAATTTCAATGCTCATATTGTAGGCTAATGAATGCGTTAGTTGAGACGATTAAAAGAAAATCATGGTATCAGCAAAGAATCCAGGCTGAAACAGTAAACAATTGATTGTGTGTGAAATATTAGTTACGAGGTCAGGTGTTCTGACCTTAGAATGGGCAAAAACCATGACATGGAAAGGTCTTCATTTAGTGGTGGGTTATTTATTGCGAGTTACCTAAAAACTGTTCCTCCCTTTATTAGGTGAAAAAATAGTTAATAATGCAGGTAACAACACTAAAACCAGTGGCATTTGAATAATAAGCCCAGAAACTATTGCAACCGCCAAAGGTTGCAACATCTCAGAGCCTGTTCCAAGCCCTATTGCCAACGGCATTAGAGCTAAAATAGCGGCTATTGTGGTCATGGCAATCGGTCGCATACGATTATTGCCTGCCGTTATCATGCGCTGTACATTATTTTTTAAATTTGCCAGGGATTGATACTCTGAATAATAAAAAATACTGACTTCTGTGACGATACCTATCACCATGGTCATTCCCATGATGGCAGTGATATTTAATTCAATATTGCTTAACCATAAGCCAATAAATACTGCGGAGACCGCCGATAGCGTTGTCACCATCATGGCAAGTGCGACATTGAATTGTTCGTATAGAAACAATAATAAGATAAAAACCAGGGCGACCGCCGAGACAAAAACAATCATCAAATCGTGAAATGCGATACGTTGCTGTTCATATAAGCCGCCTAATTTGTAATAAACCTGCTGGGGTAACATTTTAGGTTGCTCCAGTGTTTTAATCACATCAGTAATAGTTGATCCCATATCCCGGCCACTGATCCTGGCAGTGACGGCGACCATTTGTTTTAAGTTATCGCGAACAATTTGTGTTTGACCGGTTTCGACTCCGATTTCAGCAATGCGTTTAAGCGGTACCCAATGACCGTCAGTAGCTCTTATTCGTAAATGTTCCAGTGCCTGGACTTTACTTCGTTTATTTTCAGGTATCCATACACGTAAAATAAGCATTTTCGGGCCTTCCTGTAGTTGTGTGGTGATATTACCTGTTAAATAATTATTGAGTGTTTGTTTGACAGATTCAGGGTTTAGACCTTCCAAAGCCGCTTTATCACGCAAAACTCGGATATTCAAGGCATCTCCAGCCGGGATAACACCATTATTGATATCCACAACACCCGGTATTTTTTCAATTGCCAAGGCTATTTTTTTGGCAAGATGTTTCAATAATTGACCATCATCAGAATATAATTTAATTTCTATCGGTTGAGGGACTGCGGTTAAATCACCGATTAAATCCTCCATTAATTTTGCGAGTTCTATTTCCAGTCCAGGAACCTGTTGACTGACTTTCTCTCGAATAGTGTCCATCACCGTATCCAGCCCCGCTCTGGGAAAAGGTTTTAAATGGATAAAAAAATCACCTTCATTCACTTCTGTAATGAAGCCACCTAAAGCATTGCCTGTTCGCCGTGAATAGGTATCAACTTCAGGAATGGTCAGCAATATCTTTTCAACTTGCTTTAACAAGCGATCTGTTTCAGAAAGGGATGTCCCCGGGGCTGCGCGATAATCCAGAATAAAGCCGCCTTCATCCATTGATGGCATTAATCCCGACCCGGTATGTTGCCAGGCAAAAAAACCGGCAAGCAATATGGGTGTCATGGCGATTAAGACAAGCCAGGGTTTAGCTAAGACCCATTGCAAGAGTTGTTGATAACGCTGATGAAACCAATGAGTTAGAGGGCCATCGCCTTCATGTTCAGTATCTTTTTCCGTTAAGCAATGGGATGCCAGCAGTGGCACGGCTAACCAGGCAACAAGAAATGATATAAATAGAGCTGATGCCATAGTAATCGACAAGGCTTTAAAAAAACTGCCACTGACACCCGATAAAAAAGCTAAAGGGGCGAAAATAATAATGGTTGAGGCGGAAGAACCGGCTAAAGGTTTAGTAAATTCATTGGCTGCCAGATGGATACGTTCAAGATAGCTTCCTTCTGCTTCACGTAAACGGCGAATGATATGTTCGATCATCACAATAGCATCATCAATAATTAATGCCACAGCTGCAGCCATACCTCCCAGAGTCATGATATTAAAACCAATATCGAGTAAGTGAATGATTAATACCGTTGTTGATAATGCCATTGGTACGGTAATGGCGGCAATTAAAGTGACTTTGAAATTTCTAAGAAACACCAGTAGCGTGACAATAGCTAAGCCCAATCCAATCAATAAGGCATCTTTCACACTTTGCGCCGAAGCGACAATCAAATTGCTTTGATCATACCATTTAGCTATCTTAATGTCGGCTGCTAATTTTTGTTTGATTTTATTGAGTTGATTGTGTGCCTGACGGGCAATTTCTACCGTATTGCTGCCAGGCTGCTGTTTGATTTGAAACAATACGGCATCACGACCTTCTGCCGTAATACGTTGCCATTGAGGGGCTGTTGTTTTAATCACCTGGGCGACATCTTCCAAAAACACCAAACCATTTTGGCCACTGCGTAAAATAGTTCGCTTTATTTGTTTGGCATTCTGAAGTTGGGTATTGGCCAAGACTAGGTACAGCTTGTAATTTTGCTCCAATCGACCGACCGCCTGAATGACATTGGCCGCCGATAATGCCTGGGCTATCTCATCCATATTCAAACCTAATGCATTAAGCCTTGCAGGATCCACCAACACCTGATACTCGGCAATTGCTCCACCCAGAATATCGACTTTTGATACACCAGAGATAGCGGATAATACGGGTCTTATTTGATAAAGGGCGAGATCCCTGAGTTCAACTAAACTATGCTTGGGTGATGACAGGCTATAGCCTAAAACAGGGAACACCGTCGGATCCATGCGACGTACACTAAAAGCCAGCGTCGCCGGTAAGCTTGTGCGAATTTGATTAATGGTTGATTCAACCTGTAACATGGCGGACACCATGTCGATACCCCAGCGAAAATTAATAGCAATATCAGCACTTCCTCGACTGGTGGTTGAGCGAATAGTTAACACATCCGGCACAGCGCGGACAGCTTCTTCTACAGGCCGTGTTATCTGGACTGCCATGCGTTCAGCGGGCATATCACCGGCATCAAGATTAATCACTACTCTTGGAAAGGTGACTTGTGGAAACAAGCTGACGGGGGTATTGAAAATTTCAAAAAAGCCGGCAATGGCTAATAAAGTAAGGGCAAACAGAATTGAACGGCGATGAAAGTAAGCCCATTGTGTCATTGTGAGGCTCCGTTGGTTGCTGTTATAATGGATACAGCCATTCCAGCTTCTAATTCGTAATTTCCTAAAACAACCACTTCATCCTGTGCCTTTAAATTGCTGTTAAGCAATTCAACATAATGATCATCTTGTAAGCCTATTTGTACTTGGTGTTTTACCGCATGGCCTTGTTTTATAGAAAAAAGGTTGTAGTGATTGCCTTCCGGCAAAACAGCTTGCAAGGGAACCCGTAATGTCTTAACAGAAGAAATAACGATTCTCCCTTTAACAAAATCATTCATTAACAGGCTCTGGTTTACGTCAGGTTGAACAAAAATATTGATCAATCGCGTGCCTGGATCAATTTGATGGGTAATAATTTTGATAAGTCCTTTTACTGGTCTGGCAATGGGTGTATTAACGGGAGTAATAAATACGGGTTGATCAATATGTAAAAGTGCATAGTCCTCTGGCTCAATCCCTAAACGTACCACCCATTGATTTTGGTCAATCAGTTGTAATAACGGTGCGCCAGCAGCAATAATTTGTCCCTGCTGTACATTGGACAGAGCAACAATACCTGCACTTGAAGCTTTGATCTCCTGCGTTTTATTGACGCCTTGGTTTCTCAGATTATTAAGCGTGACTTGTGCTTGCTTTAAACGTAACTGTGAGCTAACAAAGTCTTGTTGCGTCGCTAATTTTAAAGCGAGACGCTGTTTAAGTAATTTATTTTCCTGAATGGCTGCATTTAATTCACTTTGTGCTTGCTTCCATTGTAAAACAGCACTGGGTGCAGGCTTTAATGTCAGTAATAAGTCGCCTGGCTTAACAAGTTGCCCCTGATTAACGAATATTTTTTCAACCTGACAGCTATATGAGACATTAATGGTTTTTAGCTTGCTAGGTAAGGGTAAAACTACACCATAGGCATTCAATACTTGTTCGATACTACCTTCCTGTAACTTAATGGTTTTGACTTGAACTACGGGTTCGTTATTGGCTGCTAAAGGCTCAGGGGTATTGGTATTTTGCTTAGCTATAAACCAATAAATAATACCGCCTGCAACCAGCGCCAATAGAAAAATAATAAAGGTTCTTTTAAAGAGGAGGTTCATTGGTCTTTTCCAAGATTATTTGTCGATAACTGATAAAGTCCACTAGCAATTTGCAAGGCAATCTCCGCCTGTTTTAATTGCAAAGTTAAAGACAATACATTGATTTTTTTTTGGGTCAGTGTGTTCCAGATTGTGTAATAATTCAGTACATCGACCTGTCCTGCGGCAATAGCTGTTTGATAGGCTTTAAGGAGTTGCATTTGATCAGGAATGGTGCGAGTGACCGATTCAATTTGTTGATTAATTGAAGTTATAGTGACCAATAATTCAGCTATATCTGCCTTGGCTTGAAATAAGCGGTTACTGTATTGATCAAATAATTGTTGCCGTGTGGCTCGATCCAGTGCGATTTGACCTTGATTGCGATCGAATACGGGCAGTGTCATTGACACCCCAAAGCCCAATGTATAAAGATTGCTATTATCTCTGGCATGATCAAAACCGATACTGATTTTGGGAAATTGTTGCAATATAGCGACATGTAAGCGTTCTTCCTGACTTTCATATCCTTGTTTTAACGCCATTAAATCCAACCGCCGGTGTTCCAGATCTTTAACAAGTTCTTTATACGAGGGTATGTTTTGATGAATAGTTAAATTAATATCTTGTTGCAGCCTGATTATTTCATCAGGACTCAATCCCATGGCACGCTTGAGACGTTGCTGTTGTTGCTGTATTTTTTGCATAACAGCCAGCAAATTATTATCATTTAGATTTTTTGCAGATAGTGCGGCGATCCGTTGAAGCTCAGTCACTAAACCTTGATCGGCAGCGTGCTGAATACGTATCCTATTATCTTCCAAGCGTTGCGCCATAGTTTGGAGTAAATCTAGTTGCTTGCGATAAATAATTAATTGAACCGTGGCTAATTTAGCTGCCTGAGCAAACTGCCATTCCTGCCATGCAATGTTTAAATCTACAGAATTTTTATGCTTATCCGCGGCTGTTATCTTATTCTGTCGCCATAATAAAGCGGTTACTTCCCAGCTTAAACCGATACCAAAGGCATTATTGGTATCTAAAGTTGTTCCGGCTGAAGGTGCTGAAAAGCTATAAGACACTTGAGGATCGGGTAATAAACCCGCTTGTAATAATTGTGCATTGGCAATTCCCTTTTGATCTCTTAGCGCACGTAATTCAGGATTACGAAGCACAGCTAGAATGGCTGCTTCATCAGGTGATAATCCATCCTGTAGATTAAAACTGAGTGCTTTTAACATAGGATGTTTTATTTTGCTTGCCTGAACCATCAGTTGATCTACTGATGGTGTGTGTAAAAGTTGCTGAACCACGTCTTCTTTTAATGGATGAGATTGAAAATGACTGCAAGCTGACAGTACTAAAGCAGAGATAATCACCAAGGTTTTAAGGTAAAATCTCAAAAAGGTTATGTCCGTAAAAAACATTTATTTAGTCGCTTTTTTTGAATATATTTTGTTTCATAGAGGTATTATGCGTGAAGTTAGCTTGTTAAAACCTTGCTCAATCATTACCAAATGGAAAGTAATTTAAGTCACAGAAACTGTTATCATTTTTACTATGCGAATCCTTTTAATCGAAGATGATCAACAAGCTGCCGCCTATTTAGCAAAAGGCTTGACTGAAAGCGGACACAATGTAGATCATGCCGTGGATGGACAGGTTGGGTTAGATTTGGCATTAACGGAAAATTATGAGGTATTAGTCATTGATCGCATGTTGCCTAAAAGGGATGGACTGTCCCTAATTCGTATGTTACGTGCGGATGGGGACAAAACACCTATTTTAATATTAAGTGCATTAGCTGAAGTCGATGACCGGGTAGAGGGTTTACGTTCAGGAGGTGATGATTATCTGGTTAAACCTTATGCCTTTGCTGAGTTGTTGGCAAGGCTGGAGGTGCTGGCAAAACGGCATACAAACACTGTGCCTCTTAGCACTTTAAAATTAGCTGATTTGGAGTTGAATTTATTGACTCATAAAGTCACTCGGTCTGGTATTTTGATTCGCTTACAACCGATGGAATTACGGTTGCTGGAATTTCTGTTGCGCCATGCCGGTAAGATTGTTACCCGCACCATGTTATTAGAACAGGTTTGGGATTTGCATTTTGATCCGCAAACCAATGTGATTGATACGCAAATAAGTCGCTTACGTTCTAAAATTGATAAGGGTTTTGAAAAACCTTTATTACATACTTTGCGTAGCGTGGGTTATAAACTTGATGAATCCGCGTAGATTACTTAATACCTCGGTCATGCGTATTGCTTTACGTTATGCCGCAGTCTATGCCGCTTTAATGATTTTGGGTTTGGGCAGCCTATATTGGGCCAGCAACCAATACATAGATGAACAAATCAGTACCGGCTTGCAACAAAAGATGGCCGATTTATTACGTATTGACAAACAACTCGGTCGAGAGAAGCTTATCCAGACACTCAAAAGCCAGTCGACCATCAATAAACAATCCCGCCCTCTGTTCATATTATTGAATGCCAAACATAAAAAAGTGGCTGGTGATCTGGAAGCCTGGCCACCCGAACTGCATGTAATGGATCAAGTCACCAATGTGTGGATTGAAGATAGCCTGATTACCGCAATCAGTAACGGTCAAGATGCTTATTGGCCCATGATTGCAGCTGCATTATCCGATGGCAGCCGGTTGTTGCTCGCTCAAAATTTAAAACAGGCGGAAGAGCTACAGGAAGTGATTCTCTACAGCATAATTGGTATTTTTCTGCTTTCAGTCGGTATGGCACTAACAATGGGGTGGTTTATCGGTCGAAAGTTATTAGTACGAATTGATAATATCACCATAACCGCTAATGCAATTACTTCAGGAGATTTGTCACAGCGTGTCCCGATAAGTGCACAAAATGATGAATTTGATGAATTAGCAAAATATCTTAATGGAATGCTGAACCGAATTGAGCAATTATTAACAGGCATGCACCAGGTCACCGACAATATCGCCCATGATTTACGCCAACCACTATCCAGACTACGCAACCGACTGGAAGTAACATTGTTAAAACAACGCAAATCTGAAGAGTATCAACAAGTATTAACTGAAACAATCAAAGATACGGATGAATTAATCATCACCTTTAATGCCTTGTTGGAAATAGCTCAGACGGAAGCCGAAAGCTTCCGTGGTGAATGGAAATCTGTTGATCTATCAAAATTATTAGAAAAACTGGGGAAACTTTACATGGAACTAGCCGAGTCCAACAGCCAACACTTAACGGTTGCTATACAGAATGACCTGAAAATAACTGGAAATCGACATTTATTGACACAAGCAATCAGTAATTTACTCGACAATGCCATTAAATATACAGACACTAAAGGTCAGATTATATTAGAAGCAACCCAACATCAGCATGAAGGTGTGGTTATAAAAATCAGTGATAATGGTTCAGGTATTCCTGCCAAAATGCATACCTTAGTATTGGAACGGTTTTTTCGGCTTGATTCAGCGCGAAGTACGCCTGGAAATGGATTAGGATTGAGTCTTGTCAAAGCTGTAACTGGTTTGCACCGTGCATCCCTTAGTTTAAAAGATAACCATCCAGGACTCACTGTTCTAATCAAATTTGCAAAAGATAATATGCTTATAAAAAAGCTTGCCAACATATAAATTAATCAGATAAATAGGTTTTAACAGTAGAAATATAGGTTTGAAAAAACCAAAGATGTTTCCGCACATTTAGCTTTATTGGAAAGTATGAATTTTACAATATGAGGGAGGAATATTGCTAATATCCAACAACTTATAGAAAATATCATTGCAGATATTAAAATAGATATTTCGTCTACAGAGTACGAGTAGAAAGGGTGTGGCTTCAATATAATGTCTTCTGTAAAAAGGCTTATAAATATTAAGTTATGACAATTAGCGTAGGATGTGCTGAG
>CAZNGU010000015.1:0-11619 GCA_964572325.1 uncultured Methylomarinum sp. | reverse complement strand
TGCTTGTTTGCTCATCACGCCTTTTATTGGTTATTTCAACCACTCTTCTTCCTGCCGCAATTGATGCAGGTCTATTATTATTGCTATTATTTTTGCTAAAAACCTCGTTTAATGTAGCCGCTAATTCGGTGGCATCAACATGTTGCACTCTGTAAACAATGGCTCCGCCGCCTGCTGTGGTATTTGCCCTGTCCAGTCTATGAACCCAGCGTTCTACATCTTTCAAGGTATGCGATTGATGGCTAATAACCAAGATAGCATTGAGCCTTTCGATCTCCATAAATTGAAGAAAACCACTGCCAGCTTTCTGATCCTTAGTATTGAAAATTTGTTCCAGCTCTTCAATAATTTTTGCAACATCCACTCTTTTTAGCGGAAAGAGGCCAAATGAACGCCCTCTCATGGTATCCACATCAAAAGTATTAACAATCTCCATAGCGCGTGCCAGCTCATTTGCTGAGCCTGCTATTAGCATCAAGTTCCTGAGATTATCAACATGTATAATTGACTTGTCTTTTAACAGCGGTTTAATTATTTCTGACAGCTCTTCAACAGCAACATTTCTGACCGGAACTACCTTAATTTGGTAACCTGTCGGCATTTTTTTGCTTTGCCGACTATTGCCTAAAAATAGACTGTCACTAAGCGCATCTGCTAGCGGATTAATTTTATACAACCCCCCTTCATAAACTAAAGCCGCATTGTTTAATTGCAAAATCATTTCCAAAGCAGGGAGTAACTCCTCCTTATTTAAGCCACGTGAGGTTTGCACCGTCACACTCCCCGATACTTTAGGACTTATAATATAGTTTTTGCCTAAAATGCTCTTCAATATGATTTGCACTACTTCTGAGATTTCCATATCATCAAAATTAAGGCCAAATGTTCCCTCCTTTGCTGGCTTTTCTAGCTGAGACTGCTGCTTTTTTGTGGACAGGAAGTTTCCGGTGCCTGGGTATAATTCTATTTTTGTTTCACTTTTATTTGCTGTTGCATCCCCTTCATTACTCAATTCTGGGTAGATAATTTCAGGCTTTTCATCTTTTTTCAGTTTGTCCAAGGTTAGCTTTTCATGTAGCTTTGGCCCTAATAATTCACAGCCTGACAAAACCAGGCACATACTTAAAAACAGGAGGACATTTAATAGTCTGTTATTCATTTTATTTCTCAGGAGTTATCTTTTTTTGCATACGCTCGACCCTCTTTGGCTTGCGTCTTGGTTTGGGTTGAAGCTTCGGTCTGGGCTTGCGTCTTGCTTTGGTTTTTGCTTTGACAGCAGCTTTGGGTTTTCTTAACTGAATAATCTGCTGTTTTCCTGCTCGCACAACGATGACCTTCTCTGCTAGTATTTCTTTTATTTTCCAACCGGAAATATCATCTCCTTCTTGTTTGCTTCTGTGCTTTTTTTCTTCCCGGCTTTTAAATGAAGCAAAAAACTGCTTATTAATAGAATAAATCCCAACCAGAACCCAATCATCAATATCGCCTGTATCCAGTACTTCCTCAACTACTTCACTTTGGTCTTCAACAACAGGCTTCCGGCCTTGAATAAATAAAGGACGCGCTATCATTTCAGCATAGTGTTCTATCGGTACAATCGATAAATCAATCTCAGGTAATTTATCGTCTACATAGGGCTGCTGCTCTATATTGTCCATAGAACTCAATAATTCCTTGTTTGAATGGTTTGCATACGTCCATTCAGCCAATAAAATGACGACTAAGACCAGGCAAGTCGCTAGCAAAATTTTTATCAGTTTGCTATTCATCTAATTTGGCTCGCATAAAACTAATCGCCTGAAAATTAATATTCAATTGATTACTTGCCTCAATTTTTCGGGTTTTTCTATTTCGTTTTCCTCTAACCGGCCGAATATCAATTTGATCCAGAATAACCAGAGGTTTGGCGGTTTCTAGCAAATAAATAATAGTACGTAGCTGTTCAATAGTTCCGGACATTCTGACTTTTATGGTGACATAGCTCAGTTTATTTTCGTTTTTGACAGGAAGCACCTGGGTACTGGTTAATTGTGCCCCCTTATTCGCTATGGCGGACTTTATTTTTTTTTGTAAATCAGCCGAGGCCAGAGCAACAGTATCATGGGTACTAAAATATTGTTGCTGCTGATATTGTTGCTTTATTTGTTGACTATCTGCCAAAACCTGATCTTTTCTAGCGGCGATTGTTTTATAACGTTGTAATCTAAATGCCAGCTCGTCTCTGCTTGCTCTATATTCGATTCCCGCACTAAGTAAAGGAATTACCAGGGTAAAAATAAACAGCATAATAATGATAACTAATAAGCCAACAGCCAGAACACGTTGTAAAGGAATATCATTCATCTTCAACAACCTCTGGTTGGCTCAATTCCACACTGATCTGAAATCGTTCTAGTCCGGTTTTTTTATCTTGTGTTAGTGGCGATACAAAGCGTGCATTGTTAAATAAAGGAGAGTCTTCCAATATTCCGATTAAAGCAGATGCGGTAGCTGATTGTCCCTGAATTTGCAGTTTACCTGACTTCAATTGTAAATGCGTTAACCAGGTGCCATCAGTAATAAGCTCTGTTAAAGTATTGATTAATTCAATCACTGAGGGCGTCTGTTTTTTCTTATCAATCAGACTCACTGTTTTGTCATAAATACTGTCTATTGCTGATTGCTGGCTTTCTACCCACAGGCTATCTTTGGTGAGGGGCTTTAACTGCGCTTTAAATGATTCCACGTCCTGTTTTGCCAGATATACAGGCAAAGCTAAGGTGGCAAGTAATAATAATAGTGTTATTACACTCAAAACTACAGGCAGAATATATTTTGCTTGAAATCCTTTTATCCGCAAACTATCTCTTAAAAGATTATAAGAGGGATCTGCGTATTTAAAGGTATTGGGTTCTCCCTCAAAATCGACCCGTTTCGGATTTACCTCCCAGGTTTTTAATTCCTGGTAGATAAAATCCACCTCATCCCTTGGAGCTAAAATCAGCAGAGCCTTAATTAAACCTGACGGCTCTTTCGACTTTGGCTTAACCGAGAAATAAACCTGTTCAGGAGTAAAAGGAGTATATCGATCCAGTTCAAACAAAACCACTTGATACAAACTGTCAGCAGTCGCCTCGGGTAAATAGATCTCTTTTTTTATGGCATATCGAGAGCTCAGGCGAATAATAAAATCTGCATTTTTGATGCGTGCATCCTGCTCTATTAGTTCTTTGAATTCAGCCTTGCCTTTTTCATTACGTTCAAGCTCTGCAATATTAAAAACCTGATCATCATTGAGCAGGGATATTTTATAGCTGTCTTCCAAAGCGGTAATGATCAAGAAACCTGATTTATCACTAAAAAATGTGCGCAGTTTTTTGGGTACTAAAAAAGCTAATTCTTTTCCCCACCATTGAAAAAAACGCCTGATATCTAATTTAATGGCTTTATTAAGTTTCTGCATCTATATCAAATAAAATTTGTTCTACGCCTTCAGTAAATAGGGAGTCTTTTTCGTCCAGCATTATTTTCCAGTCTGATACGATAAACAGCTTCTGTTTAAAAGCCGTTTGCTTATTTGCTACCACCGCCTTACTAATTGTAGCTCGTATTCCCGCTTTGGTTTTATCTGCTGCTCTGGCTTCTGCGAAAACAGTAAAAAAACCGCTATTATTTACCGCTGCCCCCCCTCCTTGTAAAGGAAAATCAGGAGCCGCTATATGCAGGCGATTGCTTTCTTGTCTTTGTTGTATAAACTCTTCCAATAAAGCGGCATCAACCGTAGATATGGCCATGATAACTTCTCTGGAAGCCAACGCCAGATTCACTGTTGCCTGTCTTGAGTAGGTCGTAACTAAAGGTTCCAGTTGCTGATAAATTTCCTCGTCCATACCCAATACTAATTGTAATTCTTCCACAGCCTGAAACCTTGTATTGGCAGGTTGATAGGCCAAACCGGCTTCACTATATTGGCTAGCTTCGGCTCCATTAATACGCACTAAATCATCTGTATCGCGCCAGTCTAAAATAGCAGAAACCAAGGCTTGTTGCTGACTTTCATTGGCCGAAGTATTTTTCAAAACATCTAATAGTAATTGCTCATTCGCCTGATTGATATCTACTTTCCCAGATTCTGAAAAAATTCTAAGCCGAATTTCTGCACCCTGAAAATTAAACGAATAAATACTGCTGTCACCTCGCCATTGCTTGTCTTTCTCCTGATAAAACAACATGACTGCAGCAACATTAAGACCTGCTTCTGCCAATGCCAGCAATTCGGCATTATTTTTAATGGCCGATACTACTGAAATTTCCCTGCGTATAGTCAGTGCATAACTTCCTGCCATGATGGTTAATAAAGAAATAATCCAGAGCACCATCACCAATGCCATACCGTATTGTTTTTTCATACCTTGCTTTCTGAATACAGATTTTGCGCTATCATGGATACAGTTATTTAAAAAAATCATCTGGCTCTATTTCCAATGGCTGCTCTTCTTCAAATGCTTCCAGATCAAACACCTTCTCGGCTTCATTAATAATCGCGGAATTTATTTTCAAAGGAATAATAAATTCCGGCCAAAAACGTTCATTTTTTAATTCAATTTTAATTTTCACCAATTCAGGTAAAAACTGCTTTTCCTGCCAGCTTTCTGACCATGAACCCGACGCATCATCTTCTTTTCTGGAAAAATAACTAATTTTGAGAGATGCAACATCATCAATTAGAACCACTTCTTCCGTTTGCCTGGCCTCATCATCCAGTGCAGGAAAATAAGGGCTGAGCACCACTTTTATACTGCCGGAATCTTTATCTGATAATTTAACCTCAAAGAGTTGCAAACCTTTTCGGCTAGCACTCGCTGGAAATGATGAAACAAACTGTAAGGAACGATTAGTACCCTGAAAAGAAAATGCGGGCTGATTTTGGGCAAAGTGATTACTCAACGGTTTTGCTGAGCTTAAATGTCTGCGAAAGAAATGATAAACCATTGCATTTTCATTAACCTCGGTGATTTTTCTTTCGCCGATTTCCCAACTTTCGGCACTGGTTTTTAAGCTGCTGACTAATAAAACCATCATAATACTAATTAATGTCATAGCGATCATGACTTCAATCAAGGTAAAGCCAGCCCTAGTTTTACTGAAGTTCATGGTTGCTTGTGCCGGGTAAAAATGCTATTTAGCTCAAGTAATCGTGATTGCTTGCTTGCATCATCCCAACGCACAGCAACATTAATGTGCAAAAACTCAATCGCCAAATCATCTTCACCATTGACTGGATTATTGATCACATTGATCTGTGTTCGCCAATGATACTTCTCATCATTTATACCCGTGCTTTCACCGATCTGTAATTCTTTTTCCACCCCGGTTGTCACCATCAGTGATTCTGCAATTTGCACTGCGGCAGTATATTCCTCTGCAACAAATGCAGTATTAACCCCCGTTGAAAAAATTTTTAATAGTATGGATAAAGAAAGAGCCAAGACAGTAAATGCAACCAGTATTTCCAGTAGCGAAAAACCTTTACTCCGCATCATTTGCTATTTTGACTTGCGCTGTTAACCAGTTAATGTCGATCTGTTGCACAAATTCGCCCCATTCCATTGTTATCCGTCCTCCGGTTGAAGATCCATCTGCAAAAAAACGAATTTCGCCTATTTCATCGCCATTAAATTCGCTTTCAGCAATCAACAATGTCATTTCAATCTCTTTAGCAATATAATAAGTTTTTTTTCGATTACTGATTTTATAACTATTATCGGATAAATCTATGGCCACGGTAACTTGCTTAGCTGTTATCAAAGCCTGTCCTCTGGCATAACGTAAAGCAGAAACCAAGGCTCTACTATCAGCTTTTAATTGCGTAGATTCATTGCCTGAGCTTATATTTATGGCAATAGCTGAAACGGCCAGCACACTAATTAATAACACGACAGTCAGTTCTATTAAGGTAAAACCTTTGCTTTTATCTGCTAAATTCATACCCAGGATTAATATTCCCGCTCCCATATTTCTACCTGAAAAAAACTCATCTTATTCCCAGCTATTAATATCCTGGTCTTCCCCTTCGCCACCTTCTTTTTCATCAGCACCATAGCTGTATAAATCAAATTTTCCATGACTACCCGGTGACTGATATTTGTAATCAAGCAGCCAGGGATCCTGGGGTACTTTAGTTTTTCTTAAATAAGGCCCATTCCAGCGTTTGGCAGCGGTCGGTTTTTCTACTAATGCCAGTAAGCCTTGATCCGTTTTTGGATAGCGGCCTACATCCAGTCGGTACATATCCAAAGCAGCAGATAAGTCTTCTATTTGTACTCGCGCTGTTTTGGTTTTGGAGGCGCCCATATGTTTCATAACCTGCGGCCCTACAATTCCGGCTAACAAGGCGATAATTCCTAAAACCACTAATAACTCAAGCAAGGTAAAACCGCTTTGAGACGATATTTTTTTTAATTTCATTTTCTGTTTTCCTAAAAAAGGTATTTTTTTAACATCTGCGTAACTGCTCAAATTGCTCCCTTGTGTGGTTCAAGAGTAAGACGGAAGCGCGCAGTTTACATGTGTAAATGAGCACTTTCAACGCAACTATTGGACTACACAAGGGAGCAATTTGGGCAGTTACCTAAAATGCTAAGTCATTAACACTTAGTATCGCTAATAAAATAGAGACAATAATTCCCGCAATCAGCAGACCCAGGGATATAATTAACACCGGTTCCAGTAAGGCTAGCATTCTTTGTATCGAAGTTCTTAATTGCTTGTCATAGATAATAGCAATTCTTAATAGCATTTCTTCTAGCTTGCCGGTTTCTTCACCTAATTTCATCATCTGCAAAGCCATTTTCGGGAAAACAGCACTTTTTATCATGACCTCTGACATGCTTTTTCCCTGCTTCAGATGCTCTTCAGCCTCAGCTATATCGGTAGCTATCACACTGTTATTGACTGTTTCCCTAGCGATTCCCAAAGCCACCAGAATAGACACACCGTTTCCCAGTAAAGTACCTAAGGTTCTGCTTAAATTAGCAGTCTCCATATTGAGTATGATATTGCCAAACAGCGGCACACTTAGAAATCGCCGATCCCAGGTTTTTTTGCTGATCGGGTTGGCTAATTGCGCTTTCATGAAGCTACTGCCGAGTATTACTATCAATAATAATGCCCACCAGTAAGCCTGCAGGAAATCAGCGATAGCTACCACAATTTGTGTTGCTACCGGAAGCTCCTTACCGGCACTCTCAAACATTTCCGAAAATTGTGGAACCACAAAGGTTAGCATCACAAACAATGAAACCATCGACATGAATAATAAAATTGCTGGATATATTAATGCGGTGCTTACTGTCGATTTTAGTTCCTGACTGCGTTCAAGATATTCTGATAATCGTTGTAAGACCTCACTTAGACTTCCGCCCAGCTCACCGGCACGTACCATATTCAGATAAAATTTGGAAAAAACACCGCTTTGACTTTCCAATGCTTCGGCTAAAGAAGCGCCTCCTTTGACTTTTTCTAAAACACGATTAACCAATTGACTCAAGTTCTTGTTTTCTTCAGCTAGTTCGGCTAATAGACTTAATGATCTATCAAGCGGCAGACCTGAACTTAACAGAGTTGCTAGTTCATTAGTAAACACGCCAATTTCCTTTTGTGATAGATGCTGACTCTTGCCTAAAATATTTAAGCCTAAAAAAGTAGCTGGTTTAGTAAGTTCTACTCGAACGGGTATAAAACCTTCCTGTTGCAATTGCATGACCAGCGCCATTTTATCCCTTGCTTCGCGTTCACCATTTTCTGTTTCCCCCTGGCTATTAATGGCTTGATAGGAAAATAAAGACATCTTATTAATCCGCTGTCACTCGTAAAATTTCTTCCAGGGAAGTCAGGCCTTGCAATGCTTTAGACATGCCATCGTCCTTCATGGTCATCATGCCTGAAGTTACCGCCTGCTTCTGGATGGCTTGGGCTTCTTCATGCGCCATAATTTGTTTACGCACTTCATCGGTCATCAGCAAAAATTCAATAATGGCTATCCGTCCTTTGTAACCTATACCACCACAGGCTTCACAACCTACTGGTTTATACAGTGTTATTTCCTTATTTTCTGAATTTGAATCGCTCAATAGATTTAACTTCATCTTTTTGATTAACTCATCTGAAGCTATATAACTATTTTTACAAAGGGTACATAATTTTCTGACCAGGCGCTGTGCTAAAATACCATTGACGGTTGAGCTTAATAAGTATTCTTCCAGACCCATATCCAATAGCCGGGTGATTCCTCCTGCTGCATCATTGGTATGTAATGTGGATAAAACCAAGTGCCCCGTCAATGCGGATTGTACTGCGATTCTTGCTGTTTCAATATCACGCATTTCACCAATCATGATAACGTCGGGGTCTTGCCTCACAATTGAACGTAGTGCCGAGGCAAAAGTCAGCCCAATTTGTGGTTTAGCCTGAATTTGGTTTACGCCTTCTAATTGATATTCGACAGGGTCTTCCACTGTAATAATTTTACGCTCCTGAGTATTCAACTGTTTTAAGGCTGTATACATCGTGGTTGATTTACCACTTCCTGTAGGACCTGTTATCAACACAATACCATGAGGTTTATCCAGAGTATCAATAAACTGTTGTGCATGTTTTCCGCTTAGACCCAGGGTATTAAAATCAAGTACCGTAGTTTCTTTATCCAGTAATCGAATAACCACACTTTCCCCATGCATGGTAGGTATAGTCGAGACTCTAAGATCCAGCTCTTTGCCCAGCATTTGCAATTTTATCCGGCCATCTTGAGGTAGCCTGCGTTCTGCTATGTTTAGCTTTGCCATGATTTTTATGCGGGAAAGAACCGCAGCAGTAGATGAGGCTGGAGGGGATTCAATATCTTGTAATACACCGTCTATCCGTAGTCTTATCTTTAGACTTTGTTCAAAGGGTTCGATATGAATATCAGAAGCCTGCATTTCTACGGCTTTTTGCATAAACAAATTAACCATTTTAATAACCGGTGCTTCACTGGCTAAATCTTTTAAATGCTCCAGGTCTTCAGTCCCCAGTTCTGAGACATCTAAACCATCCATAATTTGATCCATTTGTGACTTTCCTTCGCCATATTGAACATCAATAGCAGCGAGTATTTCAGAAGCCAGGCCAATTTTTGCAACGATCTGTTTTCCGCTTGCTAATGCCAAAGCATCTAGCACAAAATCTTGTTCTGGATCACTAAGGGCAACAAAGAGTTGTTCTTCACTGGCCTCCAGACCAATCACTTGATTATGCTTTAAAAAACGAACTGAAATATCGTTGGAAAAAGGAGACTCCAGAGGATAGTCTTTTGCCTGAACTATCGTGAGACCCGTAGTTTCTGATAAGGATCTGGCAATATCAAGTTCTGAGCAAAGCCCCAGTTTAACCAGTAAATTGGGTAATGATTTTTCCAAAGCAGTCGCTTGAACACGCATGGCTTTATTTAAATCTTGTGCTGATAACTTTTCCTGAGCTTGCAGATTCTCAAGGAATGCCTTATAAGCCACTTCATTCCCGTTATTATGCTCTGTCATATTAGTCTCAGCCATAAAAATTTATTCCAGTTTACTTTTTAAAAGTTGCCAGACGTCTTCTGCCCGTACTTTTTGACGATAAACCACTTCAAGCCCTGTTGTTTTTGTACTCTGTTCTACTTGCATTTGACTGATACAGGTCTGCTTTTCTCCACAAGTTCCGGTATATTTGGGGTAGGTGTCAATATATAGAGTAATACCCGGTATTGACAAAGCTGCTGCCAAATGAGCCAATCCGGTGTCGACGCCTACCATAGCTGAAGCATTTGCCAATAACCCGGCAATTTCTGTTAAATTCATTTTCGGTAAGACATGGCAAAAATCACTTTGTTCTGCAATTCTTTCAGCTCTGGCTTTTTCCTGCTCATTCCCCCAGGGTAGATAAACCCTATAATTATGAGCAATAGCGAATTGGCTTAAAGATTGCCACTGTTCTTGCGGCCATAACTTATTATCGGCACTGCTTCCATGCAAAAAAACTAGATAAGGTCTTATACCTTTCATTGCTTTAAAACTTACGGTAGATAAGCCATAGTCCAGATTTTGTTCTTGAAATGAGTAGTTGAGAGCTTTAGCAAATAACCATCGTACCCGTTCTATAGCATGAGCCTGTTTATTGATACCATGGCAATGGCTATAAAAAAAAGCAGCCAGTGATTCTTTACAAGAAGCCGCATTCATACCATGGCATTTACCCTTGGCCAAGGCAGCCACTGCTGCACTTTTAATCAAGCCTTGGGCATCAATAATATAATCATACTCACTTTCCTTTATAGTGCCGACAAAATTCAGCCATTCGCCATTTTTTATGCTGCTCAACAGGTTTTTTCGCCAACGGCGAAATGCAATAGGAATCACCTTGTCAACAGCAGGATGCCATAAGGGAATTTCTGCAAAACCCTCTTCTGCCACCCAGTCAAATTGTATATCGGGTAAAGCTTTTTTAGCATCAGTCAGTGCCGGTAAGGTATGTATCAAGTCACCCATTGAAGACATTTTTACTATCAATACTTTCATAATAAATTGATATTCTCCAATACCTGATCCGGTTTAATATTGTTCAGGCAATCGGTATGACCCAGAGGGCATTCTCTTTTAAAGCAGGGGGAACAACTCATATTCAGGGTGATTATTTTTGCCTTATTATTCAATGGCGGAGTAAAGCCAGGATCAGATGAGCCATAAATGGCAATGATGTTTTTATCCAGTGCGGCTGCCACATGCATAAGTCCTGAATCATTCGTGATCACGGTGTTCACCAAAGACAGTAAATCGACCGCTTCGGCCATGCTGGTTTTACCGGTAAAGTCAATGCAGCTATTTTGTGTTGCTGAATTAATTTCTTTGGCAACGACGGTATCTTTTTCTGAGCCAAATAGCCAGACTTGCCAACCCTGAGCAATTTTCTCCCGGGCAACTTCAGCATAATGAGCAACCGGCCAACGCTTGGCAGGCCCATATTCTGCACCAGGGCACAAAGCCAGAATTTTATCGTTTAAAACAATATTAAATCGCTTAGCAACTTTTGCCTGTTTATCTGTCTCTATGGCTAACTTGGGTATTGGAAATTGATTGGGAAATTCAGCACCTTGTGGCAAAGCCAATGCCACAAAACGTTGCACAGTCATACTTAAGCATTTTTTATCCAGCTTTCGGGCATCATTTAACAATCCCCAGCGACATTCACCAATATAGCCTGTTCTCAAAGGTATATGAGCAAAAAAAGGAATAAGTGCTGATTTCCAGGAATTGGGTAATAATATAGCTTGATCATACTGAGAATTACGCAGACTTTTACCCAGATCAAAGCGTGTTTTCAGTTCCAGTTTGCCATGACCTAATGGCATGGCAATGGCCTGATTTATTTCCGGCATTCGCTCCAGTAAGGAGAAAGACCATTGAGGTGCCAAAACATCTATATGACATTGTGGATTTTGCTGCTTCAAAGTCATAAATAGACTTTGCGCCATCACCATATCGCCAACCCAGGAAGGGCCGACAATCAGAATTTTTTCTGTTGTTTGTTTCACCGTCTATATAACTGCACTTTATGAAACGTAACTTA
>CAZNGU010000014.1:1746-11671 GCA_964572325.1 uncultured Methylomarinum sp. | reverse complement strand
TTGATTACAATCATTTAGATGCTTATGCCGACAGTTTAACTAATGCCATTGATACACCCTACCCTGAATATGAAAAGTTTGGCATTAAAGTCAATGGTAAATATAAGCAACTGAATGCCAATATTTTGCAAATTGAAAATGAATACTATAGCACCATACGCCCCAAACAAATTGCCAGGTCTGGAGAAAAGCCCACGCTGGCTCTGAAGCTAAGAGGGGTAAGGTATATTGAAATTCGATCTCTGGATCTGGACTTGTTTAACCCTATCGGTATTGATGAAAGTAAATCTCGCTTTTTAGAAGCCTTTTTACTTAACTGTCTATTACAAAAGAGCCCTCCCTATAAAGGGCACGAATACCAGATTAATAATATAAATCAGCTCAGCGTGGCTCATGAGGGACGTAAACCGGGGCTTGAGCTCAATAAGGATGGTCAGCAAATCACGCTACAAAACTGGGCTGATGAAATTTTGCAATCCATGCAAACCATTTGTGAAATACTGGATAATAACAATCCCGAAAAGCCTTATAGTCATGCATTAAAACAACAATGTGAAATTGTCAAAAACTCTGATTTAACGCCATCAGCAAAAATTCTTGATGGAATGCGCAGTCAGGAACAGCCTTTTGGCAGATTCGGACTAGAAATTTCCGAACTGAATAAACAATATTTTATCCAGAACAAGCTAGACACAGTAACTACTCAGCAATTTGATAAAATGGCTATCGATTCTCATAATAAACAAAAAACAATAGAAAATAATGATAGTCTTTCTTTTGATAACTTTCTGGCTAACTATTTTTCACAAAGCACTAAAGAAGGCGTTCCACGGGCTCACCTTAATGGAGCTGAATCCTAATGAATTCATTTGATATTCAATCCTTACAAACCGAACTGCAAAACAAAAAGCCACGCAGTATTTTAAAAGCAGCGCTGGAAAACTTTGACAATATTGCCATCTCGTTCAGTGGTGCAGAAGATGTGATATTAATCGACATGGCAGTTAATATTAGAAAGGATATTCAAGTATTTACTTTAGATACAGGGCGCTTACACCCCGAAACATACCACTTTATCGAAAAAGTAAGAAGCCATTACCAAATAGAAATAGAAATTCTGAGTCCTGACCATACTTTATTAGAACCTTTTGTAAAAGAAAAGGGCTTATTCAGTTTTTATCAAGACAATCACCAGGAGTGTTGTGGTATTCGAAAAGTAGAACCGTTAAGGCGTAAACTTTCACAGCTAGATGCCTGGATTACCGGACAACGTAAAGACCAAAGCCTAGATACCCGCCAAGATATTCCTGAAGTACAAATTGATACCGCATTTTCTGGCGATAAAAAGCAATTAGTTAAATTTAATCCCTTGCTCAACTGGAACTCAGCCCAGGTATGGGATCATATTGAAGCCTATCAGGTGCCTTATAATGAATTACACGAAAAAGGCTTTATTAGTATTGGTTGCGAGCCCTGTACGCGTGCCGTTTTACCCAATCAACATGAACGCATGGGTCGCTGGTGGTGGGAGTCTGGAAATAAAAAGGAATGTGGCTTACACGCCGGTAATGTAAAAGTCTAAGAATAGGCTCTAAGAGGATGTGATTAATAGTGACGTAACAATGTAACCATGAAGTACATGAAGTACATGAAGGATAGAGCAAAGGCGAAAACAGCTTTTCTTCATGTACTTCATGGTAGAAAAAGCAATAATTTTACGTCACTTTTAATCACAATCACTCTAAGAAGCCCTATTCAGCATTCTTTAATGCCTTTTCCATGTCACCATTTTTCTCATACTCATATAAATCAAGCCCATATTCTCCTTTTCGTAGCACTTTGTGTACGCGATAGGGCTCACCCTGACTATCTTTAGGATCAGTTGAAAGATCAAGCAGGGTATTATCAATAAAATGTTTGTCAGCATCCATCAACATTAAGACTTCGGGGCGAGTCTTGTTGCCTGGGTTTGACCTGACCACCACACCCACTTCACCATTTTTCATTTCTACTGCATTACCTACAGGATAAATACCGATGCAATCAATAAATTTAAAAACCAAGTGACCATCAAAATGTGCATCTCTATTCTGAGTTAAAATACTGATTGCTTGTAAATGCAAACGCCCTTTCTGATAGACTCTGTCGCTAGTAATTGCATCATAAGCGTCGACCACAGCGATTAATCGAGAATAAACCGATAGACCAGATGCCGAAAGGCCTCTAGGATAACCGCCACCATTCAACTGTTCATGGTGGGTATATGCCACATCAACAGCCCCCGGAAATACATCACGCGCAGACATTAAAACATCTCGTCCTAAAGTCGTATGCGATTTCATTATTACCAATTCATCATCAGTTAATTTACCCGGCTTATTTAGTATTTCAGGCGGTACCTTCATTTTCCCCATATCATGAAGCAAACCACACAAACCCACATCATTTAATTCCTTTAGCGGATATCGTAAATGACGAGCAAGCAAAATGGATAATATACAAACATTTAAACTATGTTGCGACGTATATTCATCTTGATGCTTCAACTGTGTGAACAACAACATGGTATTCGGTGACTCCAGTACCTGATCCACACATTCAGCCACGGCATCTTTTGCAGCCGCTACATTCAACTGGTTGCCAAAGCGAATATCATCCATCATACTTTTGACTAAAGAGCTTGTGTTCCGATAGGTTTCCGCTGAAGACTCAAAAGCCTTGAGAAAAGTAGCTTCCATTTTACTGGAAATAGCACCATGCGCCGCTTTTTGCAAAGCAGGATTAATTTTGACATAATCACAAACAGCCTGAATGGCTTGAATATCAGCATTTGACTTGATGTCAAACCCCTGCAATAAAAAAGGTGAGTCTTCCCAGGGAATATCCAACTCGCTAACAAACATACCAATTTTTAGTTCATAAACATGTATGTCAAGCAGTGCTTTATCATCCCCCATAATTCATTCTATTCTAATTTTGAACTAATTGTTGCATCTCATCATCACGATATTTTCTATAGTCTATAGAAATTTTTAAGCCTGCAAAACGGCCAGCCATCTTAACCAGTTGATTATTCGCTTTATCAAAAGTCAATTTTATAACACTTAATTTTCGATCTTCATAGCCTTTTTCAATGTCTTTTGTATCAAGCTGAAAATGATAGTAATACTTTTCCTCTGTTTTTTTACTTTTTATTTTCAGTGGCTTACCTAGCTTACTAAGTATCTGTTCTTTTTGCGGTAGTTTTGCTAATGTTTTTTCAATATAATCAAAATTTGTCCTTAATTGTTTTGTTCCAGTATTGATTTCTGCATCTGCAAGGGATCGCAAAGAAACTTCTAAAAACTCTGCCGGTGCAATTTCAAGAAATAAAGGAGAAAACTCCCATTTGGTCAATAAATCATCATTATTAAAGTATAGATCAAAATAAAAATTAACCTCGGGCTTAATTAAATGGCCATCCTTATCCATTTTGCGAAAAATATAACGCCATTTTTTCCCAGATGAATATTGAGTCTTTTCACTGGCTTGTAATTTAGATAAAGAAACAAAGTCATCGCTATAAAGTAAAGGGTCTTTAAAATTCACACTAAATTTATTTTCTGACGAAATGGAGAAATGCTCATCGAAATCATGCATTTGGAGATACGTCTGATAAGCACGTAGCCAAGAAAAACAGCCAGTTAAGCTGCTAAATAGCAATAATAAACAAAACCACCGGAAAAACTTTTTCATTCTTAATTCATTAGTGATGGCGACTGGAATTACTTTCAAAAACTGAGCCTGAGAACAAGCTTTCTATATCAACCCTATCAAAACTATAGTGTTCAGCACAGAACTCACAATCTACATTAATCTCATTTTTTTCTTGTAAAATTGATTCCAGCTCTTCTCGGCCTAAAGCAATCAAGGTATTTTCTATCTTTTTCTTTGAGCAAGTACACTTAAATGATACTGGCTCCTGCTCAAATAATCGTACTTTTTCAGCGTTAAATAATCTATGTAACATTTCCTCGCACTCTAATGTCAACATTTCCTGCTTTGTAACAGTATTTGCTAAAACTATAATACGCTCCCAGTCCGTTTTAGAGCTTTCCTGCCCAGGAAGCTCCTGCAACAACAGACCGGCTGCAAAATTTTCATTTGCAAATAGCCAAACCCTGGTTTGAAGCTGCTCAGACTGAAGAAAATAAGTCGTAATCACTTCTGAAAGATCTTTACCTTCTAATGAAACAATACCTTGATAAGGCTCACCTTTCTCAGATTCAATGGTAATAACCAATCTTCCTGTCCCCATCATTTCGCTTAAAGACCCTGACTTCACTGTGCCATCATCCCTAGCCAAGACCCGAATAGTTCTATCATGAGTGGCCTGTGCAACCAGTGTTTTCAGACTTCCATTACCTTGAGCCTGCAATATTAAAGAGCCTTCAAATTTTATTGTTGCAGACATCAAAACAGCAGCTACCAGTGCCTCGCCTAATTTTTCCTGTACACTGCTACATAAATTCTGTTTTTGTTTACTTTCTTGCCAGCTAAGCTGCAAACCAAGCCATTCACCTCTTACTCCTAAGTCTTCAAATAGAAATCGTTGTAAATAATCAGTTTTTTTCAAAATAGTATTCATCTTAAGTTTTAAAATTTGGAACCATTCAACTGTGCTTTATAACACCAGGCACACTGAGGGAGCTGGAAAAAAATAATCATCCAATCTTGCTAGTCTCTAAAATAGTAAAAATAATTTTAATTATAGCGTTAAAATGTCATTATGTTTTCAACAAAAAGTATTCAACTTACCGCTAATGAAGCATTACCTGGACGGGAGAAAGCGATTACCATTCCAGAGAATCACTTTGTCACGGGAAATGTCATTATTCCCCCCTTTCCTGGTCACATAGAAGAGGCAATGTTTGGCCTTGGCTGTTTTTGGGGTGCCGAAAGAAAGTTCTGGCAACAACAAGGCGTTTTTAGCACAGCAGTCGGTTATAGCGGAGGTTATACGCCTAACCCGAGTTATGAGGAGCTATGTACAGGATTAACGGGGCATAATGAAGTCGTTAAGGTTTTTTTTGACCCTGGAAAAATAAGCTATCAACAATTACTCATTATTTTTTGGGAATCCCATAACCCTACTCAGGGTATGCAACAAGGAAATGACAAAGGAACACAATATCGTTCGGGTATCTATACTTATAGCGATGAGCAGCAAAGCAAAGCTCTGGATTCAAAAAAACACTATCAAAACCAGATTAATTTATTAAGGCTAGCTCAGATTACTACTGAAATACAACATGCCAGCACTTTTTATTATGCTGAAAATTATCACCAACAATATTTGGCAAAAAACCCTCAAGGTTACTGCGGTCTGGGAGGTTTAGGCATAGCTTTTTAAAAAATACCAGGCAAAAAAAAAGCAGTTATATAACTGCTTTCTGAATATTTTTAGGGGTAACATAACACAACTTCGCTGTTTAGCTCCATACCAATCAAACCGAGAGCTTTAAAAGTTAGGACAATAATAACAATACCTTTGTTAATTTAAAATGTGACAAATTGTCGCAGTACCTAAAAATATAGTTTTAAGCAAGTGGTTTTTTTAATTACTCAGCTGTTTCTTAACTGATTTGTGCAAAAAGCTAAACTATAAAACTAATACAAGCCTTTAAAACAATGACTTTCTTATATCCCGATGCAGTAATACAGGTATTCTGTAAAGCACCTGTTGCAGGCCAGGTTAAAACACGCTTAACACCTGACTTAACACCCGAACATGCAGCTCAAGTCCACAAACAATTAACCTTAAGTACATTAACACAGCTAGTTTCCTATAAATTGTGTCCTATTCAACTTTGGTGCACACCCTCGCTTTCACATCCTTTTTTCATTGAAATGGCAGAAACCTTTTCGCTCACATTACAGCTACAATCACCAGGTGATCTAGGTCAACGTATGTTCAACGCCCTAAATACTGGGCTTGGGCAGTTTGGGCATGCCATTATCATGGGTTGTGATTGCCCCTCGTTAAAAATAAAAGATTTAACCCAGGCAATAAATGCCTTATCAACAAAATATGAATATGTCATAGCGCCTGCAGAAGATGGTGGGTATTGCTTGATAGGTACTAATAAGCCTTGCCCAGAACTATTCGAAGATATATCCTGGGGGAACAGTACCGTTTTGAATGAGACTCGTAAAAAAATAAAAGCATCCTCATTAAAGTGCCTAGAACTTGAAACGCAATGGGATGTTGATAACTATAATGATTACCTTAGATATATCAATTCAGTTTTACCAGGCTCAAGCAGATAACTATTAAATTCTCAGGAAAGGAAACCGATCAGATATTATCTGCTTTTATCCTGGCTTCTTTTGCCCCATATTCATTATTCTGCTGTTTTCTGGCCTCACTAATTAACAGCCAGCTTTGTCTTTTTAAGGATTTATCATTAGCGGATAATAAGGCGGCTTTTTTTGCCAGGTCTTCAGCCAGGCGAGGTTTAGATTGCTTAAGACGTATTTGTGCTAACTTATAGGTTAGTACTGGACTTCTCGGTTCAATTCTTAGGGCACGTTCTAGGGTAGAAACTGCAGATTCAAAATCACCGGCCTGGCTATTTTTTTCTGCTTCTTTCACTAAAGATATGATTGCCGGTGACAGCGGTTTAGCCTTAGGTAATCTGTCAATTACGGGTAGATTGGATTTTTTTATTTTATATTCAGGGAGAGGCGCTATTTTTTTTATAATGGCTACAGGCTGGGAAGGGTTCCCTGATTTATCAATATAAGGATTAGTCGCTTGAGGTTTTTTATAAATTGGGGCAGGAGGGTGATAAGCATAAAACTCACTGCAGGCTTGCAGAATTATAACTATTAAAGTGACAAAAATTATTTTATTCATTAAAAAAGCTCTATCTCATCATCTTCATCGTTACTTGCTTGATCCACTTCATTTGCTAAACTGATGGCCTCTTCAATAGTTTTCCCTTGCAAAATTGCATCAAACATTACTTTTTCTGATTCCATGGTGAATCGCGAACGAATTTTATTCCGAAAATTCTGCCATTCATTTGGATTATACAACCTCTCTGGATTTTCAACCAAATCAGAAAGCCCCTTAAGGCTAGCAACTACATGAGAAAGTGACTGCTGCAATCGATCATAAAACTGAAAAGCCATAATCGAGGACTGAATCTGTTCGCTGGTGGCTAAACAATGCTTTATTGCCTCATCCTTATCCTCACAACTCTCCATGCTATTCAACACATCACTGATAGCATTAACATGACTGACCATTGAAGTAAACGACTCAGTTAGCGTATTGACAGAACTATCGCCGTCACGCATACAGCATTCTACTTGAGTTACGGAAGCCGTTAGTAACTTCACTGTTTCTTTTACCTGACTCCAGTCAAGATCCGGCTTATTTGAATTTGTTTGCGTCATACTTCCTTATCCATTAACAAATAACCAATTTCTAATATTTTCATCATACCTGAATTTAATTCCACTGAGTATTCTTATTTGTAAAAAGCGAGGGATGCAAAACTCGGCAATATTCGCCAGCACCCCACAATCTTTTGCAGGTTTTCCCCGCTTGATCTTTTAACAAGCCTGACCATAGAGCATGCCAAAGTACTTGCCCATATAACTTACGTTTAATAGTCAATGGATAGCCATATTTTATAAACTTTCCCATATGTTTTTTGGCTTTTTTTACGACTTTACTGGCCTGCTTTCTATCCGGAAATGCACCAAAAATAATAGTCCAATTTGAAACTTTTTTTTGCTTGCTAGCAAACTTATTGGACTTATGACATTCGTTGGATTTAAGAGTATAAAAGGCTGGTTTTAACGATTTAGAGCGGATATCCGCTATGTTTTTAGCACCCTTAAGATGATCAATTTTATTAAACGCCTTATTAAGTATAGACACCATTTCTTTTTTGCGAGCATATTTATTTTTAGCCCCCAGAACAATAGCAATCACTCTTTTTTTATTGCGTATAGCGGATGCCATTAAGTTGTAGCCCGAACCACAGGTAAACCCTGTTTTTATTCCATCCGCCCCCGAATAAGATTTTAACAGTGAGTTATAGTTTGCATAGGTTTGCTTCTGGTAGGTAAAATTTGGAACGGAAAAATATTGATAATATTCCGGAAAATCATCCTTTATTGCTTTGGCTAAAACAGCCATATCTCTGGCTGTTGTTACTTGTGCAGAATTGGGAAGCCCCGTTGCATTTAAAAACACTGTATTATTCATGTCCAGCATTCTAGCTTGTGTTGTCATTATTAAAGCGAACTGTTGTTCTGTATTTGCTTGATATTCAGCTAAAGCAACAGCCACATCATTTGCCGATCGGGTAGCTACTGCCAAAATAGCTTGTTTAATACTTAGTCTTTGCCCGGGTTTTAGACCTAGTCGGGTTTTCGGTTGATTAGCTGCCCGTTTTGAAATTGTTATTTTATCCTCTAATTTAAGTTGCCCATGCTTTAGTGCCTTAAAGGTCAGATAAAGCGTCATTACTTTTGTTAAAGAGGCGGGAAACCATAATTGATCGGCATTGCTTTCTTGAATAATTTCACCCGAATCTGCATTGATTGCAATGGATACTGTTTTTGAAACCCCTGAGACAGGGAAAACGACAAGACAAGCACAAAAAATAAAAATGCCTGGTGTGAAAAACTTGGATTTTTTTTTGATGGCTCCATTTCGCATGCTTAACATCACTGTCATTAAGATAAGAACTAAGGTAACTGGAAATAAATAAGCCACCCATATGGCAACGTTTTTTTGTTTGTCTTCGGTCTTGTTGCGTAGAGCACATAGCAAGGCTATGTAACCGAAGCAACAAGACCGAAGACAAACAAAAAGGCAAGTAAGGTGGGTGGGTTATTTGTTTCCAGTTGCCTAAGGTAACGCTCAATAAATTAGGCTACCAGGATTGACCAGGAGTTTTATTTGTCTTCAAGGCGTACCGAAGAGGGCAAAGCAGAAGACGGATAATAAGACAATCCTAGTGCTCTGTCACACTTGTATTTACGCATATAGCCCTCTCCAGAGGGAGATAGTTGGGTGAGGGGGATCAAATAATTTTTCTATTCCTTTTTCTTTTAGGCTTCAATAACGAAAGAAACTAAAAGAAATTTGAAGAAGAGCGTTTTTTATTTTCTCCTCACCCAACCCTCCCCCATCAAGGGAGGGCTAAAACATACCCGCTAATACAACATTATTGAAGTACTAATAAGAGCCAGATAACAGGAAGCGCATGAATGGCAGAAAGATGCGCTTTTACCTCATTATTCTCTACCAAACCAACATTAATGGATAACTAAATTTACAGCAAAAAGTAGAAAAAATTATTCTGCTGCACCCGCTCCTGCTTTCATAGTCGAGGCAATTAAGCCATAAGCAATTGTCCAGGCTTCTTTAACCTCATCTGTAAATACATCTCCCAGCCCATGTTCAAATGTCCATAATAATGCTGCACCTACAGTATCATAATGCTCGGATTTAACACCATAAGAGACGTGGCGTTTGCCCATTTCCTGAAGTGCTGGCGCGACATGGTCTAAGCTATTCAATGAATTTACTACCAGATTAATAGAAGTCACCAGTTTTTCACCTTGACTCTTCATATCCCCTTTGAATAATGGCTTGATTTCAGGATCAAGCAAGAATAGTTTTTTATAAAACAATGCGGCTGTTTGTTCTTTGACAGGAACAAGTAACTTCCAGGTATCCTGAACCCGTTTAATCTGGGCTTCTGTAATCGGAGGTTCACTTGCCTCTTGCTCGAGTCTTTCTATCTCAAGCCTTTCCTGCTCTAATCGTTCAGCTTCCAATCTTTCCTGTTCAAGTCTTTCTGCCTCAAGCCTTTCCTGCTCTAATCGTTCAGCTTCCAATCTTTCCTGTTCAAGTCTT
>CAZNGU010000014.1:1453-1646 GCA_964572325.1 uncultured Methylomarinum sp. | reverse complement strand
TCTGCCTCAAGCCTTTCCTGCTCTAATCGTTCAGCTTCCAATCTTTCTTGTTCGAGTCTTTCTATCTCAAGCCTTTCCTGCTCTAATCGTTCAGCTTGCAATCTTTCCTGTTCGAGTCTTTCGGCCTCAAGCCTGGCCTCAAGCTCTTCTTGTAAATAAAGAACCTCACGTTCTTTTCTGGAAATTTCTTCTG
>CAZNGU010000014.1:0-1353 GCA_964572325.1 uncultured Methylomarinum sp. | reverse complement strand
TCAAGCTCTTCTTGTAAATAAAGAACCTCACGTTCTTTTCTGGAAATTTCTTCTGCCTTATCATCCAAAGCATATTGTGTAGCTCTTGCTTCTTCTTGTTGTTGAATAACTATTTTTTCCTGCTCAGCCAGATCTTCCTGAAATGATTTAATTTGCACATCTTCTCTAGCTATTTGTGCCTGGCGATACTCTAGTTCCTCTTGTGCTTGAAGTGTAGCTCTTTCATTCTGGGCAAGAACTTGTTCTTTAGCACCCAGAGCTTGCTGAATTTCATTTAAAGCCTGCTCATCTCGTGCCAATTGATTAGCTTGCTCATTAAGCTGCTCTTGTAAATATCCGAGTTCACGCTCTTTTTGAGCAGCTGATTCTTCAACATCACGTTCCAGACGGGCAATATCTTCCTCTCTACTTGCTATCTGATGTTGTACTTCTCTTAAATCCTGTTCTTGTTTTCCAATAGACTCCTGCTGAGCTATCAGCTCTTCCTGGAGTCTTGAATTTTCTTGCTCTTCCTGGCTAATGCGTACTTCGCGATATTCCAGATTTTCCTGCATTGCTACAGCCGCTCTTTCTTCCTGAGCTACTTTATCTTGTAGATCTATGAGTTCTTGCTGAATTCTTCTTATTTCAGTCTCATCCTCAGAAAGTTGCTTCGCTTTTAAATCCAAATCATCCCGTAAATAAAGTAATTCACGCTCCGACTGTTCAATTGCATAACTTACTTCTTGTTCTTTCCGGATAATTTCATCTTCTTTAATTTCTAATTCATAGTGTGCTTCTCTACTGGCTTCTTTTTGCTGGCTAATAGATTGTTCTTCAGCAATTAGTTCTTCTCGCAATTGATTAAGTTGATCACTTTCTCTTTCCAAGTCTAATTGACGATACTCCAGTGCGTCCTGAACTTGTCGTACTGCTTGCTCATCACGGGAAATTTTTTCCTGTAAATCATTAAGATTCTGCTGAACTTGATATGTGTCAAGTTCTTCTTGAGCCTGCCGTTCTGCTCTTATTTGTTGAGCATTTTCCGCTTCTCTATTATAAGCTTGCTCTGGGTCTACGTTTGTTGTCTCAAGCTGGTATTCATCGGTTTTTTTGGGCAAAAGCGCATAAATAATTCCGGCTAGAACAATAACAACTAGAAACTCCATAAGACTATCCTCACAATTTATTATGATTATTATTACAGTGAACGGTATTATAACCCTTGCACAAGCATATTTTCGGCTTTCTACAAACTAATTTAACCGAAATAACAGCTATAGGAATATTATCACACACTTTACATTTTGTGTTGTTAGTGCAATAGCTATTTTTCTTTGATGATTTGAGGTGGTTTTATGCTATTGATTTAAC
>CAZNGU010000013.1:0-12038 GCA_964572325.1 uncultured Methylomarinum sp. | reverse complement strand
ATAATAGTATCTTTGGTTTTTGAATCATTACATTAAAGCCGATGAAATTTATAGTAAAAGCAAGGACAAATAATCAAATTATGTTCTATAAGCTCCTTACCTATAAACAATCATATACCTCTAGTAGCACGAAAATAGTTCCAGTAGAATATAATAGAACCCCAGACCCCACGATTTTTTCTTTCAAACATGATTAGACTTATGATATCAAATAGTTGATACCATTTTTCTAGCGGTGAAGACAACCTTTGTCGCACGCCCTTGTAACCAACAGGGTAACCATAATTCGCCAGCGTTTGCCCTGCCAAACGTTCAACATTCAATATTTCTTTATCATTAAGGAGCGACATATATTTATTCTTGTTAGTTGAAATTATTTCTGTCTCACCCCTCGCATCTCCAATGTTTTCAGATGCTTCTGATAACTTTAAAACACGCTTATCAAACGGCAGATTAAGAAACTGCAATACCTCTCGAAGAATAACTTCGTGGTTTTCAAGCAACTCTTCATACTTCACGATAATCGCATCATTTTGTATTTTTGTAACGGCAACCTGTGCTTTGTCTAATGAATCCGCCCATCTCTGAGCTGCTCGTAGTTTATTCTTACCCCAAGCTTTAGACATCGAAAGCACATAATCACGAACATCTCTGACTATATGAATAAATTTGGCAGTCGGATATATTTCTTTTAACAAAGTTATATGAGAAATATAAGATGGTGATTTATCCCCCCAAACAATATTATTCATACCAACTGTTTTCGTGGAACAACGAATGAGCGCCTCAAAAATTCCGGATAAACTATAATTATTGCACGCCAAATACCAGTCATCTTCAGAAATCAGATTGTCGCGTTCAGTCTGATATCTAAAATATGGAAGTCTCAACAGTTCTTTATAAAAATCACCAAATTCACTCCTTGTGAATTTATAACGAATAGAATACTTATTAATCAGGCCAGGCAAAAACTCGGTTTCTATTGCTGGTATTGCAATTTGCGGATGTTGATTTAATAGACCTCTGAGTAGCTTTGTTCCCGAACGGGGCATTCCAATAATAAACAATGGGCCATTATAACTAGTAAGATTATCATGCATGTTTATAAATACATCCTTAAATACGTTATATCTTTAGTTTCTGAAACAGTTTAGTCGTTTCAGAAACCATTTTACTCTGGCTAAAATATTTAATTATTCTATTACGAGAATGCTCACCCATCGTTCTAATATTGCTGGTGTTTACAGATATGTTAATAAGAGCCTTCGATAAAGCAGCAACATTTTCTGGCGCAACAATTATTCCCGTCTGATTATGCAATACCGCTTCTTTTGTACCGCCAACATCGGTTGCAATCAAAGGAACGCCCATTGACATCGCTTCCAGCATAACCATCGAAAATGTTTCGGCAGTCGAAGGTATGACCAATACATCCGTGGCTTCTAATAATGCTCTAACATCCTTTACCATGCCAAGAAATATCACGTTGTCTTCAAGATGTAAATCCTTCACCATGGACTTTATACCATCTATTTCAGGGCCATCACCCGCAAGCAGCAGCCTAGCAGAAGGCATCTTCATCACTAAATTAGAAAATGCGGATACAAGATGTGCGTGACCCTTTTCAGAGCGAAAGCCCGCAACACAGGAATATATAAATTGTTCTGCAGTAAGGCCTAACTCATCACGTAATTGTTTCGCCTCCGATTCAAATACATCCGGTTTAAAATGGTTGGCATCAATGCCATTATGTATGACATATGAATATTTTTTTATAAAAGGGTATTTTTGTATCCAGTATTGTTCCTGTGCTTCGCAAACAAAAATTATTTTATAACATGCTCTCATTAACCATTGATAAACGAAAGTATCCAGCAAATCATCTTTTCTACAGCGGTTCAAGGTTGTATGTAGCGCGACAACTAGTCGCGGCGTTCTCTTAGCGAGCCTGCACCCCATCCAGCCCATTAGCAATGCTATTTGAAGTGTGCAATGTACTATTGCTATATTTTCTTTATCAATAACACCTGCGATTGTTCTCGCAACAGAGAAATCAAATTTATATTTTCTCGGTTGATTATAAAAATGGATAATGGATTGATCTATACGATCTAGCTGATCAAGTGTTTTTTCAAATGTGAACAAATATTTTTCAACGTGTTCATCGGGTAGGGCCGTCACAAGGTCAACCACCTGGGTTTCTGCGCCGGCCCGCCTTAAAGAGGGCAGAATGAATAATACCTTTTTTCTTTTTGACATATTAATTTTTGACCAACCAATCTCTCATGAACGGGCCTGCCACAACAACAGAAACGGGCGGAATAGTCAGTTTGTTGGTATTCTCCTGGGTCGTTATCACACAGTTATCGGTACATTTATTTGTTTTGTCAGCCAAACGTGATAATTCCCAATTTTTAACTGGCACTAAATGGTTCCTGTTTAATTGACTATTGATCATGATGTTATCTGTTGAATTATTTATAAGTAACAAATAAAATATTTTTTTATTTCTAAATGCCTGCATACGAAGCAACTTATTCATGTTTTTTCTAAGGCCGCTCGAATTAGTATTCATTGACCAATTAACCGGAATCGTCTCATTCATATTTTGGAATAATTGGCCTATGGTCACCCAAAATTTATATGCCGGTTGATAGTTGACTTTAAAAGCAGGATTTTTATTGTTTTCCAATGAAAACACCCCTAATGTTGATGAAAATAAGGAGAAAAAATTCGCAATTTTTATTCGGTTATCCTGTAACATACTTAACATCATATTAGCTGAAAACCCAACACTAATTGGCCCAGAGGCAAGTCTTCGGTAAGGTCGATCCTCAAAATTCCATTCAGTAACCCATATCTGTTTGCCTGGAAATGAATTGCCTAGATAATTAAATATTTTGGGGACTGTTATAGATGAATAGCGCAATAAGGCCTGATCGTTTATGATTGATGCGACACTTGCTACATTAATGTAAGGATGTGTTATAACTGCGTCATAATCTAGACCAGACTTTTCTAATTTCTTATTCCACTCTCCTTTGTAGCGATTTACTGGAATACCGACAGCTATATCAGGGTAATCTTTATTTAGTTTTGTCAATAGATCTGAGATATTCTCTATATAATCCGTAGCACCATTAATTAATGAACCTTGTTGATCTTTTAAATATAATTCATTGCCTAACTCTATATTATTTATGCCGCCGCTTAATTTATTTACCAGTTTAACGAACTTCCCCTGGTCAGCAATATTTTTACTTGTCACTACATTGAGAACAAGTGAAATTGGAATTTTATTTTCTTTTATATATTTGAAAAATTTTGACCTTTCTGTTGTCGATTTTCCCGATGAATAGCGAGTATAGAATCGGCGCATACCTTTTTTATTAAATGCCGGGAAGGATTTCAAATCAGATGGATCATAGCCGTCAAACTTCCAGTGATAAAAATTTGCACGTATGCCAGAAGGATATCTATATAATTTAATTCTAAGTTTTTTCACCTTATCGTTATTGAGTATTCTGGCGATATTCCTAAAATTTACAATACTACCTATATTGTAGCCGTTTAGTTTTTTATTTAATTTAGACCAGCTTATGGAACCAGGGATCTCTAGCTTTACCTTTCTTGTCGGTGCGGCAGAAATTTTCCCGGCCCAGCTAAGTGGATAATCCATTTTCCTGAGATCTGATTTTTTACACGAAAATACCTGTATCCGCTTAAAACTTACGGTTCCCTCTATGGCCTCATTACGAAGGGATACAAATAATTTACCCGATCCCTGGGTATTATTTAAAACCGCAAATTTATAACCCCAATCAAAATTACCACTGAAATTTAGGGTACTCTTTTTTTTGTCACCAAGCTTATTTTTAAACTGTGTTACAATTTGAGCTTGTTGATAGCCTTTATCTCCGGATATAAGCCCAGTACCTTTTGCAAAAAGTCTTATCACTAATATATTTCCAGAGTTTCTCCTAATTGTATAGGCTCGATCTATTCTTCTGGAAAAAATATTCTCGGGAGAGAGTTCAATAGAATCACCTTTTATTTTCTTGTTACTGAATAGAGATAAATTGGAAATAGACCACTTGTTATAATTATCTAAAATTGACTCGTTAATAATTTCGTCACAGGCAAATACTATATCGGAAGAAAATAAAAGTAACAGGAGTGTCGCTATATATTTCATATTATTGTGCATCATTATTAACGTTCATTATTTTATCGTAGACGGCCACTGTTTTTTCCGAGATAACATCCCATGATAGTTTTCCCGTAGATAGTTCATGAGAGTTAGAAGCCATTCTTGAACACAGTTCATCATCCATACATAATTTTTTGATGGCGTCTGCCAGTGCGTCAATATCTTTTGGCGGAATCAATAAACCGTTATAGCCATCGATAACCAATTCTGGGATGCTACCAACATTAGTGGCAATAACCGGTCGACCATACCCAATTGCCATAGCAGCTACACCACTTTGGGTGGCATCAATGTAGGGCATTACAATAATATTCGAAGATAGCATCAAATCTTTGACTTCTTCGGGACTGGCATAGCCTTCTCTAATTTCCCAAATAGGATTATTTTCGATCCTGACTCGTTGTTGTTCGAGATCATTTCCCCTACCTGCGATAATTACAGTAAGATCAAGTTGTGAATCGGCTAATTTATCAATGGCCAAAATCAAATAATGCAACCCCTTATATTCTTCTACGCGCCCAAAGAATAATAACTGACCACGTTTCCATGTTGTATTATCATTTTCTTTGACTTCGAGACCTAATGGTCCGTGAAGTATCGAAAACACTCGACCTGAAATAAATGGATATATTTTTTCAATTTCGTCTTTAATTTTAGTTCCATGAACAATTGCGGCAGAGCAATGTTTCCTTAAATAGTTAAAACATAATATTTTTCTTAGTTTTATTTTTGAATCGTGGCCTGAATGCTGTACATGATCGTGAATAGTTAATATATAGGGGATTTTATACAGGTATATTAAAGCTAATACCATGTCTGTCATGGGGGCTTCCTGAGCATGAATAATATCAGCTTGGAATAGTCTAATAAGCCTGATCAATCGCCATGAATTCAATAAAAACCTAAGATCCTTTAATTTGTAATAAGGTATTTCCTGGACTCGCAATCTGGTCGGCAGATTATGTTTATCAAAATCACCAAGTTCTGCCATTCTATTTTCACAGCGCAAAATCAATAAAACATCATTGTTTTTTGCCAATGATTTTGCCAAATGTATAGAATACTCAGAAAAATGTAATGCAACTAATACAATTCTCATTGAATAGACCTGAGCCTGTTTCTAAATAGGTTGGAAATAATGTTTTTTTCATTGACCGTTAAAGCAAAATGATAGATGAATATTATATAAAGTATCATTGCAAATGTTGCCGCAATGAATGAGCCAATAATAGAAGTATCTGCAAACAAGTCTCTGATTAATTTAAGCAAATATATGAAAGAGAATGCCGATATTAATGGAAAAAACAATCTAAGATTTAGTGCCCAAACTTTCTGAATTTTGTACACGACATATATTCTAAGAATATTACCTATCGATAATGCGATTAATGTGGCAGATGCGGCACCAAGTAACCCGTATTGAGGAATTAATAAATAATTAAGCACAAAATTAATTACAAGTGCGGTAAACAACAATGGCAGCTCGGCACTATATTTCGATGTCATGGAAAGAACAAACCCGATCGATGACAATGTTGCCTGCATGAATTGTGCGCTGGCTAATATGACAATAATACTCAGCCCAACAGCATAATTGCTGCCAAATATTTTAAGCATATCCTGGCCAAAAAAAACAAAGATGAAAAATAGCGGTGCGGAACTTATGGTCATCCAATAAACATGTGATTTCATTGTTGTTCGTAACTTATCAATGTCTTTAACTTGAACTAGGCGGGCGATTTCAGGAGCAAGCCGCTGTGAGAATGCACCGTTTATAATCGCAATAAAGGGAACTGACAACTGTACTATCGCATATCGCCCGACATCGTCCAGATTTTTAAAATAACCTAACATTAACGTGTCGGTTTTCTGTAATAACAAAGCAACTGACATTGTCAGAGACAAGGTTAATGCATATTTAAGAAACTTAAAAAATTCATTGAGCGTCGGCCACTCGATATCTTTAGTCACAAAAATTATTTTTTTTGCCTTGAACAAAAAATAGGTAACGGAAAAAAGAAAGGATAAGATTGTTCCCCAGATAACTGACCATATTGACACACTGAATATAAAAAATAGGAGAATAAGGAGTATTCTACTTAAGGGCTGTATAATTTGCTCACCCGTGATCATGGTCTTTATTTCCAGCAACCCACGAAAGCCCGCCCCCAGAATTTTCATTATTGATAACAGGGGAACCATAACAATTAACAAGCTAAAAACAAGCGAAAAATCTTTATGTTTATAAATATGATCCTCAGCCCAATTAGCACCCCCAAACCATGCTAAAGCTAATAAAATTAGCGATGTGATCAGGATCACAATAATAGATACCTGCATTAGGCCACGTACTGCAGGTAAATTATTTTTCCGCTCTGTAATAAAACGTATAATTCCAAGATCAAGTCCGAATTTCGTGGCAAGTGAGAAAGACATACATAAATCTCGGGCAAGAACAAAAATGCCATATCCTGCAGGACCAATAGCAGGGGCAATAATTACACTAGAGGCTAAATTTATTAGCTTTGTAATGAGTAGTCCTGCAAAGGAAAACATTCCAGTCTGCACTAAATCTGATTTCTTCTTTCCCTTATTCACCTATACCTCAGAAACTAGGTTTTACCGTTTTATAATTTTGATAGAAGTAATGTGACTGTTTACCCTCCTGGATTCTAGAATAGTATCTATTCGTCATTCCAGTATGCATTTGCTTGAAATCCAGCAGCTGTACAAATATGAATCCCCTCTCCCAAAGGCAGGGTAGCTATGGTCCAAATACTTAAATACAAGCCGATACGCACAAGCCCGTACAAGATGGCATTTAGGATAATCTATAAATTTTAATGCCTTACCTTTATTTTTATAGACATAAAAGCCAATAGGATAATAAAGAGCAATGCATTTCGCGCATCACCCGGTGTAAATAAAGTAGTGAAGGTCATCAAATAAACTAGCATTGATAAGCTTGTCGCCCATATATACATTTTATTTGCTTTTAATCTTCTATTCTTAATAAATTGTTTCACTATCCAGGCAGATAAAAATAACATGGCTAAAATGCCAAAAAATCCAGTCTCAACAATGATTTTCAGGTAACCACTTTCTGGTTGACTGGGAACAAACCTTCCATTTTCACTATATCTTTTTAAGACCGGATCTTTACTAATAAGATAGCCTTTATAGTTACCTGGCCCAACACCCGAGACAGGATTTTCTAAAAATATATCCCAGGCCTTACCCCATATTGCTAGTCGTCCACTTGTTGATTGTTCAACAGTAGTAAATCTTGCATAGACGCCTTCTGGAACGATACGTTTAATAACGTTGTCGCCCATTATTGCTAATGACAACGCAAGGATAATTGTTGGAAACATAATAAATGCTATTTTTTTAATCACCGGGCCTTTCCAGAGAAACATATAAGCGAATAACGTTGTTAGTATACATGCCGCAATAGCATTTCGTGAGGCAGTTAAAAGTAGAGCAACAAATCCTGATGTTATAGCTATAATAACTATTTTTTTTCTATTGCCTTTTTCGATACCGCCAAAAGAAAATATTGTAAAAAGATAAACAATAAGGACCGCCAAGAATTGCGCTGCTTTTTGCGGGTCCTGAAATAGACCGGACGGGCGTTGAATAAATAAATCCCCAACATAAGTTAACGCATTTATATTTAGCGATGAACCCGACAGACTCATTCCAGTCAGTCGTTGAACATATATGCCAAGCGATATAATAATTACCGAAACAGCCAAATAAACATTTAGTCTTTCAAGTGTGCGTTTGTTTTGAGCGCGGTCAACAACGGTAACAAAAATCAGGTAAAGGGCAACTAACCTGATAAATTCAACAAATGAATGAACAGGGTCAATGGCTACAATTACAGTTGGCAATATAAATAATAACGCTAGAAAAGGTAAACTATGCGGAATAAAATCAGGAACATCTTTTGCGCTAACTGCCATCCGACCGAATATAACCAATGCTATTAGGATTTCTATAACATCTAAAAAACTTATCCCAAATTGTCGTGGTGGCAATATAAAACCCGCAAATGGCATGGCAATAAAAAGACTATTAAATACAAAATTTGATGGGTTTTTTGAAACAAGGAAAGCAACCATATAGATAAAAACAGGAACGACAAATACTAAAAATTTCCATAGTGCGAATTGTTTTAATGAGGTGCCCCAGACCAAAAGAAAACCAATTGCGCCTAAACCAATTAATAATAAAAATATTTTTAATATGCGTGATGTATAAGAAGCCAATTTTTTATTTCCCGTGCCCATACAACTAAAAATTTTGTCTCAGTCTATAGCCTTGCTGACAGTCTTTCATCAAAACCCCTGCACTTTTGCATATTTATGATGTTTTACCAGCTCTGTTACGCAAGCATTTGGTTTTTTGGTGAGCTGTGCCGTTAGATTTCCTGCAGGGTGAGAACCACCTATATTTTTAAACAGAAGCTCTAACCTTATACATCAGTGTTAGAGCTTTATGAAAGATGAACTTTAAAAAACTATGTGTAATATATTTTAGACTAAGTGTCGGTTTTTTATTTTCTGAAATTAATTTCTCATCCCCCTTTAACTCGTCATAGTTTTTTATGAAGTCCCCTGGTGAAGGGGCCACTTTTTTTGAGTCAACCCAAGTTGGTTCAATATAATCTAACCCAATAAAGTCATAAAGCTTATGCGAATAATCCAAGCCAGGGAGAATATCTTTTTCATATGAAATTTCTAAAAAATCATTAGTTTGTTTCAGCCCCCTTAATATTTCAATTATTTTCATGTTGGCCAGAAAATAGTGGCTATACATTCCTTTGTCAACGGTAATCCTGCCGGGAGGATTTATGTTTGATATCACCCATGAATGAAATTGTCTGGTTTTTCGAGCCCTTTTTAAAGAACCATATTGAGCAAGAAGATCCTTTCTTGCCGTTAAAATGATTTTTACTTCGGGAAGCGATATTTTAATCCGTTCTACAAAAATATTAGCGGCTTCAATTGTTCCTACCGCACATTTAATTCCGGCGGCTTTCGTTTCAGAATCTACATTAAGCATAGCCAACATATCGAATGCCGCACTATACCCTTTATTTATCTCAACATCCAAGTCATTGCCAAAAGTATATGCGGAAATACCCTTGCCAAAGAGTTCCATGATTTTCACTTCATCATTGAGTGTCGCTATTTGTGGGTGACCTTTTAATATTAAATGTGTAACTGTAGTTCCGCTTCGTGCAGGACCAATTATTATATATTTTTTCATACCTTATTCCTGCTTCCCGTTGATTCTTTATATATAACTGTATTAACACCAGCATGGCAGCATATCACTCATCTGCAGGACGCTTTTCTTTGGGAGACATTATCTTGAATCCTGATTCCAACACCACTATTGCATTATCAGGAATATTCTTATATACAACTGCATTAGCGCCAATTTTAACGTTGTTGCCAATTTTAATTTTACCAAATATTTTGGCACCGGGCGCAATATAAACGTTGTCTCCAATTATGGGCACCCCGCGCTTTTCTCCTTTACCAGAAACCCCCACTGTTACCTGTTGTGAAATATTTACATTGTTGCCAAATTTCGCTGCCCCTGAAATCGTAATTCCGCCGCTGTGGCCAATATAGAAGCCCTCTCCAATTTCAACAGTTCTGGGTATCTGAATTCCCCACTTACTGCGAATTCGGTGATACAACAAAATATAGATCGGCTCCAGAAACAGTCTTAATACATAGATTCCGTTTTTTTAGCCATGCGCCGAATCGAAAGATAACGATGGCATGGACTCCAGGGGAACGATAGCAGCCGATTATTTTTCTAAATTTATTTCCATTAACAAGGTCGTATGTTCGTAGTATATCTTTTTTTATCATATCAACTCTTCCAGCCTTAATACGTATCTATATTTCTGATAAGAGGGTTGACCATTCACTATACCCTATATTTGTTACCCGTTTGCTATGACTTTCTGTATATAGTGAGGCAAAATTTCTGGGGGGCGGATCTAATTCCATCTTTAGTGTTGGCCCTTCGACCCATCGTCAGGCACGGGACTCCAGGGCAAACGGAATTAATCAGATATCCACCAACCTTATTTGTTAAGGCTTGTTTTTCGATTTTGCAGGATCCCTCCTCACGTGTAAGATAGTAATGATAATCACAGCATTATTTTCAACAATCTAAAATTAGCCAAACGGAAATATTTTAGTAACTGTTCTTCGAATATCTTGATATGTTTGTTTACCTTTTATAACAGATATTCGCGCTGTATTAGTTATAGACTACAATTCAGAATGAAGTTTTTTCCTTAGCATTGAAAATCTTTTTTCAACAAAATAATACATGAACGTAGAAAAAAGAAAGGTAACCAAAAAACCAACGAATAGACGAACCATAACCGAGTCTGCTATAAATTTATTTACCAGCGAAAACGATGTTAAGTGAAATAAATAAAAGGTATAAGAGATAACCCCTAAAAAACGTACAGGCCGCCAATTAAGCCATTTAAAAACCAACCAGTCAGATTTTTGAATAGCTAAATAAAAGACAGGAAATAACGCTAACCCCTGCAAAGTATATCTAAATGTTTCTCTAAATTGTGCACCCCTGTAAAGCAGACAAAAAATCAAAACACATAGTGAAAATATCAAAACAACAACTTTAAGGCGTTCGTTCTTTATAACATCCTTATCAAGCGCTGGATTCATAAAGACACCCATAATACAACCATACATAATTGAATCTATTCGGGCATCCGTAGCCTTATAGGTATGCGGCTGAAATATATTTAACTCATATACAAGATAACACCGCCAAAAAAGAGCAAGCACACAAAATAGCGCAAGCGTTATAGCGATTTTTTTGTAATGCATATGCTTTAAAATGTACCCAAAAAAAAGGGGGAAAAGCAAATAAAAATGTTCTTCTATAGCTAGAGACCCTAAAACGCCTGTTCCAGGAGCAAAGTGAGAATTATTAAAAAATATGGCATAATAATTAGTTAATTGAAAAAACTGAGATGTTATAGCACCTAGCTGCATATCATGCGAAAGAACGCCGAATAAAGACAGCGTTATCACTATAAATAATACGATATACAAAGGCGGAAATATTCGATACACTCTTCGTAGGTAGAAATGCTTATAGCTAATATCTGATGTTTTTTCAAATTCAATTCTCAATAATGATGTAATCAAATACCCACTTAAGAAGAAAAATATTGTCACGCCAAAACCGCCTGGAATAATATCTGAAAAACCCGCATGCGAGACAAACACCAACATGATAGCGACAGCACGTATCCCATCGAGTGAGTTAATATAAAAAGCGTTATTTGGCATTAATTTTCCTAAATCACTACTGTCCAGTTAACAGCCGATTAAAGAGGCCTAATTCAAACATAGTTGACACAATGAGCTTAACGATAACATGTTGAATCAACTAAAAATTAGGCCGTGGTACGTTATGACACGATCTTCGCACAAATACTAAAACTCGTTTCGAGGCATGAATGTGGAGCCCGTGCAAATCAGTGTCATTCGGGACGTTCTTTCCGCACCGCCTCCCGGTGATCACAGTTCGTGATAACGTCACCGGTTTTAGCGGGTGAAGCATTCACAGGGGAGATAGCTTTATTCGTACATGTCCTTATGAGTCCGATGAGTAGAAGGCGACTCTACAGACCGCCACAGGCCAATAATTTCCATACATGCCTGGTTCAGGCTCTCAACTCGTATCAGGCTATCTGCTTCGTTATAACAGCGAAACTCAGGTGCATTACCTGATGGACGCAGGTGAATAATTTCAC
>CAZNGU010000012.1:0-12164 GCA_964572325.1 uncultured Methylomarinum sp. | reverse complement strand
ATCAATTTGGGGTAAAGACGATAAGAACTTTTTAAGTCCAGACAACTGATACCACCACTCGGTCGCCACACATCAATATTAGTTTGCATATCACAACCATGTTTTTTGAGAATATTTATTACTTGCCGCGTGATTTGAAGATTAAAAATATTGGCATCAGCATCAGCGTGATGGCTTACGTTGCCAGGTGTTGATTGGTCAGGGACAGGTGATGTCTCAAATGAATTGTTTGATGCCTGTGCCCATGAAAAGCCGTCAGAGATAGTTGAACCATTACCTCCATGACGAAGTAACCAGTCGAATATATCAATATTTTGTAAATTGTGTTTTGAAAGATCGGGCAAAATATCCCGCATTAATGCAGCGAAATTACATATGCGTGAGATATGATGGGGATCGTCGTTGTTATCAAAACCCTGCCAGTTATCAAAAAGGCATTCTCGTAATAACTGTGCTGATTGAGAAAAATGTACAATTGCTTCAGGCAGGGGGGTGTCACTCACATTACTCATGCGCAATGCAAAGTTGAGTCCTATGTAAAATTGTTCACTGTCTTTTTTGTCACATGTTTTCTGATTAATATTTTCCAGGTGCTCATTTAGAAACTGCTTAAAAAGAATTAAGAAGGGTCTCTCATAAACATGAGCCCATGGGGAAATACTGCAATTAGCACGATCGACCAGTAACTCAATAGCAGGTTCAGCATACAGTTTGGCCATTTTATAATCCACATTCAGCTGTTTTTTCACGGTGTCGATAATTTTTTTATGTGTACCCCAGGAACAAGGAGAAATCATCCGATGCGCCCACTCATGTGCCAGCGCCATAAACAAAACCTCATCGGAAAACTTATTTATATTGGGGTGGCAATAAATAGTCTTGAAATCAATTGCCGCATTTTCTATCCTGTACTCAGGAATAATGGGGAAAAATTTACCCCAATATGCCTTAATAGGCAGGCTGATCTCATGCAGGCGATGATAAAACGCCAAACGATCAGGAGAACTGAAGATCCGGTTTTGAAAAATAGCTGACATTATTCTTTGTTTGCCCTGATTATTTGATTATAAAAACTAAGATGACGAAAATGTACCAATTTGGATGAGAACACAGGAAATAACCAGGGATAAAATTGGTATAAATCAGGCAATACTTGTTTTGTTGGTATTAAATCTCTTGGGGTTTTATTCCCCCGCTGCTTGCAGCGATTTATTATGTTGATTCGCCCTGTAAGCTTGCTGCGGGGGTAGTTTATTTGAGTAGAAAATCATGAAACTCCAGTATATGTCTGACCTTCATCTTGAATTTGAAAATTATCCAGATTTAATAAATGAAGATAGTTTTAAAATTACCAAAACGGATGCCGATGTTATTGCACTAGCTGGTGATATTGCTACAGGTATGAATACACTTAAATTTGTTCAATCTGAAAGCCAGCGTCTTGGGGTGCCCATTATTGTTGTATTTGGTAATCATGAATACTATGGGCATTGCTTTACTGAATTGCAGGAGCAGGTGCGGGAATTTGCAAGCAGGGAAAATATCTATCTATTAGAAAAGAACAGCATCGACATAGATGGCATCCGTTTTTTGGGCTGCACCTTATGGACAGATTTTAATTTACGCTTTAAAAGCAATGCAGATCAAATAACGATTCAAAATGAACTTAAAGATTATCATCGTATAAAGTATAAGCCGTTATCAAATAATGAAGCTCAAACTCTCACAACACAGATAATTCATAATGAGTTCATTGAGTCGAGGCTATGGCTGATAGACCAACTTCAATCTATAAATGATCCCACGGTGGTTGTTACCCATCATGCACCTCACCCGGATTCATTGCTTTCAGGTTATATGCACAATGCAGTGAGTTCTGCCTTTGCCTCCCGGCTTGATGATGTGCTGGAGCATTCAAATTTAAAGTTATGGATACATGGGCATCTGCATCATTGCAGCAATTATAAGTTAGACTCAGGTGTGTGCGTGGCCTGTAATCCCAGGGGTTATCCTGGGCAGTATTTAAACCCTGAGTTTAATTCTGATAAATGCATCACTATTTAACGAGTACTCTTCTGGCTATATATCTTATCAGTAAACCCTGCTGCTTTAATCAGGAAAGTAAATGGGGAGATAGGCTGTTAGTGTATAAATGTACCTGTTTGGTTTCTCTCAATCATCAGTTGGCATGAATTCGTCATTGGGTAGGGTAAGACGATAAAATAATAATTGTTTTTGATATTAAAATAAACATGAATTCAGAGCCAAAATTAATACAGTTAGAATCAGGAATATTAGTTTATGGAAAAACTTATCTCAAATAAAAACCAGTTTATTTGTTATGATTATAAATCTGAATTATTTAGAATTATTAAAAACACAACGATTAATGTAGCAGGAAATCTATTTATTAGAGATATTAAAAATGAATATTTTTCCCTAAACCTGGATAAGTTTCCCAGGCAAGGTGAAAATAAAACTTCAATTTTAAAGGTATTAGATACAACAATAATTACATGTATTGAGACATCTGCGCCTGATCTTCCGCTTGTAATCAGGATATTTTCAACCTATCTAAATAAATTTTATAAAAAAGCATCATTTCAAAAAGACTTTACATATAAAGAAAATGACTCTTTTGAAAATCAATTTTCATTTTTTTCAGAGAAAGAAAATAATGATATAACTGATACATATGAAAAATAAGTGGAGAAGACATAATGGCTTTGTGTCGAATAGACAAAGATTCAGATGTTTACATGTATGCGACTAATAATGACACCATAGTGTGTAGTGGCTGTTTGCTGGATAAAGTCGATGCCAATGAGTTTATTTATCGGCGAGATGCTATTGCACATCTAAAACTGCACAAGCAGTGGGGCCATAAAGTGTCTGATTATGTGATAGAAGAATTAGAAGAAGAAATTAAAGAGCTTGGCAATGAGATTTAAATAAATAATTGTGTATTGAATATTAATATTTTCTTAAAATCAAAATAATTTCACTAAAAAACTTAATAATCGAATTAACAGGTTACCTAATAAAGGGATGTTCTGAAAGGGGCATGAGATAAACATAACGCTATTAAAATTTTCCTCGGGAACTTCTTCAAGAAAAATAAAGGTCAAAAAACTATGGGCATCAATGGCTCTTACTGTATATATCCCTCCCTTCATTAAAGGCACAGAACTGCAGGCTAAACCATGCTCTGGATTAATGCAAATAATTTTATGACCAGCAGGGGTGTTAATGTTCATACTGATTCCTTTTTATGTTCTATGGAGTAATAATCTAGCCAGCTATTTAAATTGCCATTGAATCTTTTAATTAAAGTAGCATGGTATTGAAATATTCGCCTAAGTGATTTTGTGTTGCGTATTTTATGCAGTGTTGAATCTGCACATTCCATTTTATTAGCCAGGTACTTAATATCAGAAATAACATGGCATAAAGTATCTAAATATTTCATAGCCAAATGCCAGGGTGTAACAGGCATTGTCGCTGAGAAACCTTTATTTAAAAATTGTTGATATTCTGTCAAAGGAATGGATTCAAATTCATTGCAATATGAAAAACATTCAAAATTCTGGCTAAATATCTTTAATTTTATTAATTCAGGCTCATTTGCAAAAGCACCAAGAATATTAATATTGATAACTGGCCATTTTTTTAGATGCTGAAGAAGCTCTGGATTATGAATGATTTGAAGAGTAGCTATAAATATATCCCCAGATGGCAAGTCCAGTTTATTTTTTCTTAGCACCGCAATGGCATCATCGTTATCTACATGGCACAGTTGCTGGAGAATTTGTTTCTCATTTAAACAAAAAAGATTGTCCATAGCAGAAGAGTAGGGTGGAATATCATCAATTGAATTATGATAATAAAGCGCTTTTCCATGATTTTCTTTGTATAAGTCAAAGTGACGTCTGAGTTCATGGTTGAAAATAAAGCCATAACACACAAACCAGAGTAAAGCAGGGTTATGATGCAGTAGTTCAAGCGCCTCTGTATAGCGACTGCAAATTTGAGCCACCGGGAACCATAGAGGATTAAATGATTTTAATTGCAAAAGAACTTCATCCGCAATCCCCAGTAAGCCAGGAATTTCATGATTCATTTGCCAGCTATCCAGCCCTAAAAAAATGAATTCTTTATCATTGGCGTTGCACTCTGAAAAGCTAAAAACCTCTAGACCCTGTTCCCAGGAAGAACAGATATATTCTTCATAATAAAAGTTGTGTTCTTCTGGTCGATGCACGGCAAGAATGGAAAAACCATAAGGGGTTTTAGTAATAGACTGAATGCAATGTGGATGGCTGTAGCGTTTCATTTAAATGGTAACTTTGAGTTTATGGATTGCTATTAAATGAAGTAGTGACGTTAGTGTGCCAATGTGATTTGTTCTGCTATTCCTGAGTAAACTTTTAAAAAATAACTCCCATCCTTCCAATTGGCATACATTCGTCAATATAACTTGTTAATAAAGCAATGGTTGTTGGAAGTGTTATGGAGTTTATACAGGCTTTTTCCTGCAAGATAAGATCTTGCGATAAACAGGCCAAAGAAAAGCAGACAATGACTGTGCAATTAACACACAGCACCCATGAGCAACATTTAATGAAACATTTTCGTATTTCATCATGGCAACAGGGACTCGGTGTAGAAAGTCTGGAATCTGAAAAAAAGGACAAGGTTTATCTCCTAGGGCTGGAAGCATGGCGTTTGAAACATTTAATTGAGCCGCTGGGTATTCCAAAATCTCTGATAAGCTACCTGTCTATGTGCAAAGGTTTATGGTTTCCAGTGGCACAGCTCTGTGCAATGAATCCTGCGGCAAGAAGTTTATTTGAAAACAATCCGGTGATGTTGTGGATGATGGTTTATTCAGCATCTTATCGGCAGTCTTATGTCCGATGGAATATCACAAGCCATAATTATCACTGGCTTAAACATATCCCGGATATCCGTAAAAGACTCATGTTTTTTAGACTGGAAGATATTGTTGGGAATCTGCAGAAAAAGCAAAAAGCTATTGTCAAAGCCCTTACAGGGGTTGGCAGCCAGTCCCATGTGCGAGTACTGAAAAAAATTCAGCTGGATGAAGCATCTTCAGAGGAATATTTTGCTCTATTTAAACTTTTGCAGGATCAAACCCTGCTGAAATTCTTTCGTCACTGGCCGGATATTCCCATAGAGTATTTGCAGACTTTTATTAAGAATCCGCTGCTCACTCAACTAAGTTTTTTAAAGAAAGGTATTTATGATGAACTGGATATCAGGCTGACGATGGTTTTACCCGACCTTACAAAAGATCAACGGCCTTTACTGGATGTGAACCGTGAAAGATTAAAGCAATTAGCCAGCCTGGTAGAGGATTTGATTATGATGGCAGAGGAACTAGGACTGGAAAACAATGCCCGGCAAATGCTCCGGCAGGCAAGATCGGTGGATACGATTATTAAATATCACAATGAACTGGTGCAAAAAATTAACCGGCGAAATCAGTTACAGCGCCTGGATACGTATCGTGAACAGGGTTGGACAGAAAGCGCCCCTAAACTGGATGATTCAGGTCTGCCAATTAATGCGCCTCCTCCGATACCTGGAACAAAAACTATTGTGCCCATTACCACTGTAACAGATTTATATGCCGAAGGTCTTTTAATGGGGCATTGTGTGGCCAGTTATATCGGAAAAATTGAGAGAGGTGAGGTTTTTGTATATCGCGTGCTTGCGCCAGAGCGAGCTACCGTGTCTGTGACGGTAAAAACGGCTGGCCATCAAATTAGCGAAATCCGCCGGGCGGACAATGCGCCGGTTTCAGAATTTACGCTTCAAGCTGTGAAGAGCTGGCTAAATAAGTATAACCGGGAACATGGGGATGAGCTGGGGCTGATTGAGTGGAGTGAGATAAATTAAGTTTGTGCCAGTAGTGTTTCAACTGCTGGATCAATTATCTTTTATAGAATTGGCATGAAAACGGCAATAGTGTCTTCAGTGAAGCAAAATTTGAGCATGAATATTCACCAGTTAGTCTTATTGAAGGATGGTATGGATCATGGCTTTTTGTCGTATAGGTAAAGATTCGGATGTGTATATGTATGAGACTAGTGGCCATACTATCGTATGCTGCGGATGTGTCATGGGTAAGGCTGAGGCAACAGAATTTATTTTATATCGGGATGCTATCGGTCATCTAAGAAAGCATCGTTCGTGGGGGCATAAAGTCCCTGAAGGGGTAATTGAAGGACTTGAGGATTATGCTAAGTTTCAAGGAAACAGGGTTAAATAAGAAAAATTTGAAATATATTTTAGCTTTAAATTTATAAACAATCATGAAAAATACAATGCTAATTAAATTAAAAATACCAATCTATCTACACCATGACTCCAAACGATGTAAATCATTTTTTGGAGAAGGTTGTAGTTATGACTACTATCAAAATAAATTCAGCATGTGTTCGCACTACAAAACGTGGTGCGATTATAATTTCATCGGGTGACTATTGGTCTGATAAAGGTTCAAGTCATTATCGTATTTATCCTTTTCAGGATAATCTGCGTGTAACTCTGTGTGATAGATCATCAAGTTATAACCCAGTAGAGGTAAAGCTACCTGTTCGTTTTGAACTAAATCCAGATTCCTGGAAGCAGGTAAATTTACATTTACTGCATAGCGTACCTGCTTTGTTAAAAAATATGTAGATTTTCTTGGTGTTTATTTTTTACCTGCCATACAGCTTGTAAAAGAATCTGCTTATGCCATGGAGTTACTGACATCCTGCCCTGTGCTTTTTGTTTTACTGCTGGCAGTAGCTCTTCGTGAAAACTGGGCTGTAGAAAAAATTAACTATGCATACACTTGTAAGCGTTCACATATTATTGAAATGATTGGTGGCGTTAACAGCAAGGCCAATGTGAAATTACTTAAAAAAATTGTTATTGATTCATTTGAAGAAACGGATGTTAATATATTTTTAAGTATTCTAAAGGGTGAAATTGATCCTGGTTATATCATTCACTGGAAAGAAATTCCTCTTTCAGTACTTAAATTCGTTGCTGTGTATGATGCCTTTAAACCGGGGGAGCTACTTTCCAACTTGCTTCGTATTGAAACGAGCAGAAAAGTGTTGGGGCAAGTTTATTGGCATTATTATCATCGTTATCAGAAAATTTATAAGGTGGGAATAGCTTTAGATGAGGCCAGGGTATTAGATGCACAGTTGTATAAATGCAAAACAGTGGATCAATATTATGAAATCATGGATAAAATTAAGCTGTTATCTGTGCAATTCAGTGTTCCTCCTGTGCCGGGTAATCAGAATATTACACCGATTATGCATAGCTATGATCTGATGATAGAAGCAGAAATCATGCATCATTGTGTCGCCAGTTATTCTCATAAAATTCTGGAGGGTGAATATTTTATATATCGTATTACATTACCAGAACGTGCAACACTGAGTTTAATGCCTCATGTAGACCATGGATGGGATTATCCAGTTATTGAGCAAATTCGTGGAAAATTTAATAATAAAGTCCTTCAAACAACTTGTGACATGGTTTCGAAATGGCTGGAGTCAAATATTCAGATTTAATGTTTGATCAGCAATATCATGATAGATAAAAACTTTATTTGAGTAACTTATAGCCAACTTTCATGAATGTGGCTTCCCTGGTCTCACCATGTTTCTCTTTCAGATGATGCAACAATATTTTGGTCAGGGGATATCAAAAGGAAACTATGCTCTATATCAGATTTGTTTTATTGGTATAAATTCGGCAATAAGGAAGGTAAACCGATAAAAGGAGAGAAAAATGCCTACCAGTCTGAAAGTTATTCATGACATGTTGAAAAATCGTGATATTGACCATAAAGTTTTAGAAGAAAAGAACTAAATTGCCACTGGATCAGAAACTGATATTTACAGGGATACAGAAAATCAGAAAGGCGTATCAATTATCATCCTTTTGGAAGAGAACGGTGAGTTTGTTAAAATCATAGCGCCAAAACTATATGAGACCACTCATTCAGAGTATGAAGCGGCTATTTATGAATCCTGTGTTCAGGTTTCACAGAAAATCAAAATGATTCAATGTTATTACGATAAATCAGATGGTGAAGTTTATTTTCAAATTGATATCCCGCTTGAAGATAATAACCTGTCTGAAAAACAACTCATGCGAGCCATAGGTTGCATTGTAGAAACTGTTGATACCTTTGATAGTGGGTTTCGTTCAGCAGTTGATACAGGTGAAGCAACTATTATAAAAATATTAGATGAACAGAAAAAAAAGGTGAAGTTGGTACAGTTGATTAAGGACTCGCCTGATGTTGATCTGGATAAGATTATTCAGCAGTTGGAATTTACGAATAGTTCATCAACTGTGGAGCAGATTCATCTTGTTAAGCATTAAGGACACCTCCCAAAATAGCTAGCGGCCTCTGCGTTATTTTTCTCACCAGGCATAAGACAACAAGTATGGGCATGCTTTTGAAAACAAGCCTTGATCCTGGGCAGAGTGTAAAGCCAGAGGCCACAATCTATTTTTAGAGGTGGCTTTAAGTCCAAAAGCCGGGTTTTGACGAAATCCCCATTGTCTTGTACCACTGAGAATCAACTGAACATATTGATCTTTTATTGAAAAGAAAGATATTATTCATTTTTTTCTATAACTATTTTTTAAAATATGCGAAGTATCATATAACAGGTGTTGAGAGTACTTTTCTATCTATTATCTATCCATCCATTATACCCCTTGATATCAACTAAAAAGCGCTTTGGCTTCTGTTTTACTATTTAACCAAATTCTATGAAAGCATACTTGCTTCTATTGGCACAAACTCGTCACTAAGTTCTATGAGTTCTGAGTAATCAGAAACGTCTTTAAATATAAAAGTTGTAATACTTACTATTGGCATAAACGAGGCAGGGATAATACTAAAGCCTTAACTGTTGGAGACTGATATTATGAAAAATCTACTCATCCTCGTTATTGTTGTTTTCGGAATTGTGATGTTTGGTACATACACAAAGCCGGATGACTCAGTGACCCAATCACCAACTGATTTTGAACAGTTGGCTCCTCAAATTACTGCGCTTAAAGAACAGCAGTCAGAAGTTAGTCTGGCTGCTACTTCCATAGAAAATACAGAAGGTGAGAATAGGCAAATTATACCGAAAAATGTCTCTTTAAATAAAGTAAAGCCAGAAACTGTTTCTAAAACAAGTCATGAATTAAATTCTATATCTGCAGAAATTCCAGCACCTGAAGTAGCCGATGTAATAAAGCCTGAAGCAGATCGTATTGTAACAAAAATTCGAGGAACAAAGCATCAGGATACTTATTCAACAACCGATCTTTTAGATATTACTCGATCAAATGAAGATCGATTTCAACAGATTTATAAAATGATCAATTCAAATCATTAGGAGCCCGTGATGAATAATGTAAATACCAAAAAATATATCGTGGTGTTGTTTATTATTGTAGTAACTGCTTACCAAACTTCATCTGTATTTGCAGGTAATGCAGACAGGTATTGGTCTAAACAGGCAGAGTCAAAGCAGGATGTTATGCAGTTATGGAAACATGATGCGCCTTTGGTAGAAATTGGCCAGGCTATTTATCAGCTCGGTAAGTATGAAGTATATCTGGTGGGTGTGAACCCAGCCTATGCCAAAGACTCTCGCATGGTGATGAACCTTGTTGAAGATCCCAAAATAGGTGTGAATAGCAGCCAGGATCTCTACAGACTATCGTACTGGATTGTATTGCATGAGCTTAAACAAAAGTTTGGATACATGCCTTCAGCTCAACGCTTGTTTGAAACGAATCGTTTTAAAATTTGGGAGAGATAGCATGTCACTCTCAATAAAAAAATCAACTTTTGCACATACTCTTATGAACTTTCTATCATTGTCACTTATTCTCGTGGCAATGGTTTACGCGCTATATAACAGCCAGACTATTGTGCTGGATGCAGCACTTTACTGGTGGAATCGTGTGGGCTGGGTGATATTGGGCTTATTACCCTTGAGTGCGTTTTTTCTCTATGTTGTGGGCCAAATTATTGCAACTGGCCAGCCTCGAACAGAACGAATTAGAAGAGATCTGGATATAGTGATTTTTGCTGCTCCTTTGTTAGGAATGCTGGGAACTGTTGATGGCCTCAGCGAGGCATTACAAATGTTTTATTTAATAGATGGTGTAGAAAACCTTATGGAAGTGCTGGGAGAGTTCCTGCAAGGTGCTTCCAGAATGTTGTACACAACTGAATGGGGGTTACTGATTGTAATACCCGCAGGGCTTATCAAATATGTTCTATTTTCTAAAATAGACAATAAAAAGAAAGTTCCTGAAGAGGTAGCTTCAAATGTTAAAAGTCTGGTTCCAGAAGCTGATCCACTAAGGTGATATTTAAAATGAATTTTAATCTGGTAAATAAAACATCTATGAAAAATAACGGGTTTGTCTTCAGTGAATTGGATGATCATTTCTTAGGGCTAAAGAAAAAATCAATACTAATGCTGCTGTCTGTTTTTATGGTTGTATTTGTTATGGTTGTTTTGCTACCAGCGGCTGATAAAAAGCATCAAAACAAAGAGGGCATACGAAAAGTATTAACCAGGATTCCAGAAATAATAAATACTAAACCGACTGTTAAAAAAACTAAACGAGATGCCAGTAAAAAAAATAAGCAAAAAAAAACTCAACACACAGACAATCAGCCAGGTAAAAAAATAAATGCATACCAGGCTGCCAGCCGAGGTGCTAAGGAATTAGGTCAGGGAAATATGCCGGCCCTTATCGGTACGATTGAAATGCCGTTTAAAACTTATCTTGGGTATACCCAGAAAATAGGTGGCGTATTGGCAATATTTGACAGGCAAACAAACAGGGTAGTTGGTCGAATCAGTCGAAATCAATTTATTGCCAACACAACATTATCCGGTTATGCACGGCGCACACGTGATATCACCACCGATATGCCAGCCAGACTCAAAAAAGAATACCTCAATAAAGTGATTCAAGCCCGTGGAAAGGGCGTTTATCGGTTTTTAATTCTGCTACCAGAAAAGCGAGAGCAACAATTTGTGGGCACGCTGTCCCTTTTGCTAGATCAGAAAGGAGTGGCATTGCACTCAGCTGATGAGGTGATTTATAGATACAGGCTAAATAATGGGCGCATTAATTTACAGGTTCAACAGGCCCGGGTTAAAGGCCAAATAATAAATATTAATCTGACCAGCCAGATATAACACACTCAATCCTAACATTGGCAGAGTACCGGCGTAGGTAAAGGGAACAGGTAAGAATAAATAGAGATTTCACACTGATGAGGACGAAGCATGAAAAACAATACACTCAAAAATATTATTATCGGAACCGCACTGATTTCACTTTTGGGCTGTTCCGGTGCTTATCCTACTCGACCTGATGCAAAAAAAGGGGTTGTAACAGTTGGTCAAATAAATTCAACCGAGCTGGCTAATGTGCAGCGTGAAATTGAAGAGATCCTTGCATCTTCAGGACATCAAACCATTACTCAACGACAGGCACGATGGAAGCGTTTACTGAACTCCTATCAGAGTAAATACGGTGACTTTGAACTGGCTATTTTAACCGCCATGGCTATGGATCAACTGGCTGAAGACCAGCGAAACAGTTTTTTTCATACCGTAGCTGAAGTTCGCAAACGTATAAACGAAGACACACCACTATCGGCAGAAACCGAAATGGTGTTGGCTCTGGCTGATGCGCTGAAAATAAAAAATAAGGCTGAAAATAAAACAGACTACAGTAAGGGGCGTGTCAGCCGTGCCGTAGAGAGCGTGTTAAATGCTTACTAGAGAAATAAACAAAGGGTGGGCTTATGCAGTCGGTTATTTGACTTTAAGTTTTCTATGTTTTTTTTACTCAAGCGCAGCGCTGTCTCAAAGTTTGCAATGTAGTGATATTAATTATTCACGGCTGCAAAGTTATAAGCGATTAATCGAGCAGGCTGAAAAAAAATATGGCCTGGATGTCAACTTGATTATTGCAGTGATTCAAGTTGAATCTGCATTTATTCCGAGGGCGCGATCAAAAGCGGGAGCCAGGGGTTTAATGCAACTTATGCCAGAAACCCAACGGCAACTGGGTGTGCGTTCTGTTTT
>CAZNGU010000011.1:0-12240 GCA_964572325.1 uncultured Methylomarinum sp. | reverse complement strand
TGGCGTAAAAATCTGGGATGAATGGGCGGATGAAAAGGGAGATCTGGGTCCGGTTTATGGATATCAATGGAGATCCTGGCCAACGCCTGCTGGGGGAAAAATAGATCAAATTGCGACTATAATTAAGCAGCTTAAAGAAACCCCGAATAGTCGTCGTATTATTGTTTCAGCATGGAATGTTGCAGATTTATCGGATGAAACCATAAGCCCACAAGAAAATATTAAAAAAGGAAAAATGGCTTTACCTGCCTGTCATGCGTTATTTCAATTCTATGTGGCTAATGGAAAGCTCTCATGCCAGCTCTATCAGCGCAGCTGTGACACGTTTTTAGGATTACCCTTCAATATTGCCAGTTATGCCTTGTTGACCCATATGGTCGCTCAGCAGTGCGATTTGGATGTGGGCGATTTTATCTGGACAGGAGGTGATGTACATTTGTATCTTAATCACCAGAAACAGGCACAAGATCAATTAAAACGTGTACCTTTTGCTTTACCTGCATTAAAAATTAAAAGAAAGCCTGAATCGATTTTTGCTTATCGTTTTGAAGATTTTGAGATTGAGAATTATCAATCTCATGCACATATAAAGGCAGCTATTTCAATATAGGATTGATTGTTTAATATCTACCTAACTTGATAGTAAGTCGATAGTAGATTAAATTTATGGTGTTTTGCCACTGAGGAAATAAGCAAAAGAAATCACTTCTGCTACTGCCACATATAGCTCTTTAGGAATTTCCTCGCCTAATGGAACCTGGGCTAAAATTCTGGCCAGTTCAGGTTCATTTTGTAGAGGAATATCATATTGCTCTGCAATTTCCAGAATTTGATCTGCCGTTATACCCTCACCCTTAGCAATTACTTTGGGCACATTTTGTCCAGTATATTTTAGGGCAACGGCAATATCACTGGTGTAAAAGGTTTTACCCGCCATTATTTTTTCTGGAATTCTGATTCGCTAATAATATCTTTGTTATCTTCAACTCTATCGAGATAGAGGAGGCCATTAAGATGATCATATTCATGCTGAAAAATTCGCGCAATAAAATCATTGGCAATGAGTTCCTTTTGTTTACCCTGGCAGTCAGTATAATTTATTTTTATTTGACTGTAGCGAGGAACCAGGGCTCTAATACCCGGAATACTTAAACAGCCTTCCCAATCTTTTTTTACTGTGTCTGACAGTTTTTCATAGCCTGGGTTAAGCATGACAACAGGTTCCATTTTTGGTGCTGATGGATAGCGTTCAGAAGGTCTGGATGCAATAATCACAATACAAAATGACAAAAATACTTGTGGTGCCGCAAGTCCTACACCATTGCTTTCTGATAATGTATAAAGCATTTCTTCTATCATTTTGACAATTTCAGGGTCATGCACATTGTGTATTTTTTTAGCCTGTTGCCTTAATACAGCATGGCCTAATTGTGCAATTTCTAAGGGTTTATTCATTATTTTAGAAACAGTTTTATCAGAAATTAATATGTGTATACGGTAACTACTCAGTGTATTTGAAGCTAAGGCTGTAGGGTATTTATTTTTAAGGCCGTGTGAATATATTCATGGCAGAAAACAGCTCCTGCTTCTAGCTGCACTTGCACTTCCGTGTGCGGCGTAAGCTCTCTGAAACGTCTGACCACTAAGGATGGTGGAAATGCAGGTTTTGCATCGTTACAAGGAAGTAACTTATTAGAGCAATGCAGGAGCAATTGCCGAGGAGCAAAAACCTGCCTGTTTCAGAAGCTTGATAAATCAATACCCTGCAGCCTCAGAAAAATCATGCTACATAGTGACTGTATACGAAGTATAAGGTAATTCCATAAACTTAGCTAATATTAAGTAAATAATTGTTTTTATAGTGAATTTTTTACAAATAAGTGAATAATTAATGAGCTTATCGTTGCTAACAACAAAAACATATGAAAAAAGAATTTTCAATTTTTATTGCTGATAACAATGAAATAGATCGCTTATTATTGCAGTCTCAGCTTGAGCAATATTGTAATAACATAAGCCTTGCTGCAGATGGAAAAGAGGCACTTGCCTGTTTACAACAGCATCAATATGATCTTATATTTCTTGATATACAAATGCCTTTTTTTAGTGGACTTGAGCTCATTAAAATCATAAAAAAAACGGATGGTATCAATAACAATTCAGCACTTTTTGCTATAACAACACAAGTAGAACAGCAGCAAACAAAAATGCTGATTAATGTGGGGTTTGAAGAATGTTTAGTAAAACCAATTCTTTTGCCAGACTTAATAGAAATACTCAATCTATGGCTTGCTGAATCAGTTCAGAAAGATAGTGCTTATATGTTAGCCATACTGGAAAAAACAGCAGGAAATAAAGAGTTAGCTAATACTATTCTAAATAAATTATGTGTTGAACTACCTCAACAAACAGATATTATTGAAAATGCCTTAAGAGTAAATGATTTTCAACTTGCACAACAAATAACACATAAACTTCATGGTTCTGCCAGTTTTTGTGGTTTTATTCAACTTCAAGCAGCAGCTAATAAGCTGGAAAATAGTTTGTCAGTTAAAAATGGCCCATTAAGCAAACAATACTTTCAAGATTTAAAAAAACATATCAGTGATTTTTTGGTATCAAAAACTGAAATATAATTCTATCGTTTTTGCTCTGTACATATACCATCTTTGATTTCATAAACCTTATCAAGCCAGTTAAGCTTAGAATTTTTGTGCGTTACCATGATTAGGGTCTTATCTTTAGCCAGGTATTGTAAGGCAGTTAATACATGTTTTTCAGTTGCTGTATCCAGTCCCTCTGTTGGTTCGTCTAATAATAATATGGGTGCATTTTTTAAATAAACTCTGGCCAAGGCTATCCTACGAGCCTCACCACCTGAAATTTTTACCCCATTTTCTCCCACCCAGCTTTCTATTCCATTTGTTTGTTGCTTGATAAATGTTTCCAGTCCTGCCAGTTTTATGGCTTGGTGAATTTCAGCCGGATTAGCATTGGGTTTAGCGATTAATAAATTTTGCTTTATGGTGCTGGCAAATAATTGAGTCTGTTGAGATAAGACGGAAAACTGTGCCATTAGGTCTTCAGAATTTAACTGTGTATAGTTAACCTCCCCATATTTAATATTGCCTAACTGTGGATCGTAAAAGCGCATGATTAATTGCAATAATGTGGTTTTACCAGCACCACTACTTCCAATAATGGCAATTTTACTTTTTTCCGGGATATGTAAATTTATATTATTTAATATCCATTCGGTCTTATTACTATATCTGAAACTAACGTTTTTTAGATTGATCTCAGTTGTTGAATTAATTGTACAAGGTAATTGGGGTTCTATAATTGTTGCTGATAAGTTGGCTATGCGATAAATTCGTCGGGCTGCAGTTTGAACCCTGGCCAGAATTTGAACTGAAGAAGACAAAGGCATAAGTAGTTCAAAAATGGCCAGCACAGAAAAAACAAGCATAACCATAACAGCACCTGAAATATCACCTTGCTGAAATAACATACCCGTCAAAATTATGGTAATTAGCACAGTTATTTGAGATAAAAAAAGCGTTAATGCAGAAGAGATAGCTAATAAATTATTATTATCTATTTGCGTTTTAACTAGGTTTTCAGAGGTGCTGATAAAGTTTTTTTTAAAGCGTGGGTATGCATTAAATGAACACAGTTCAGCAATCCCCTGTAACAGTTCGATACCTTGAATTTTTAATTGGGCGAAAGCTTCAACACTTTTTTTTGCGTTATTTTTTCCAAAAAAATGGAATCGCCAGGGAATGATAATAATCGTAAAAAATAGTAGAAGTATGACCACTAAGCTGAGCTTAACTGAATAAAAGGATATAAAAAAAACAATGCTACATCCTCCGATTAATGCGATTAAAAAAGGAGAGCATAAGCGTAGATATAAGCTATCCAAAACATCAATATCCTGGGTGATTCTACTTAATAAATCGGCACTACGTTGCTGTGCAAGCCGACCAGGAACTAATGGAATTAACTGACTAAAAAACCAGCCTCTAATTTCAGCCAATATTCTGAAGGTTGCCTCATGTGTAACTACCCGTTCAGCATAGCGGCCTATAGTGCGTACTATCGCTAAAGCACGTATTTCAGCGGCCGGTAATAAAAAATTAAAAGTAATAGCAATGCCATCAGGTGCCAGAATGCCAGCAATAGCAGCAGAAGTAATAAACCAGCCGGAAAGTGTTAATAGGGCAATTGAAGCTAAAGCCGTTAATAAAGCCAGAAAAATACCACTGACTAACCAGCCTGTATAAGGTTTAAATAATCGTGAAAAAAACAGTAATTCTTTCATCTTAATTGAATAATCCGATCCATTCTTACCGCCACCTGGGAATCATGGCTGGCAATAATCACTGTCTTATCTTTCAACAAAATATCAATAGTATCCAGCAATTTTATTTTAGTTTGCAGATCTAAATGTGCAGTGGGTTCATCCAGCAATATGATATTTGCATTTTTTAAAAATGCACGAGCCAGAGCAATGCGCTGTATCTGTCCACCTGATAAGCCATAACCTTTTTCACCTATTTGTGTTTGTAAGCCTTTTTCCAGAAACTGGGAAAATTCAGTAACACCGGCCGCATCTGCTGCCATTTTAATGTGCTGCTGACTAATACTTTTATCCATTAAAGTTATATTGTCAGCAATCGATGCATAAAAAATAGTTGCATTTTGCCCAGCCCAGGCAATGTGTTGGGCGGAAGATTGTTGCGAAGCGGATTGACCATTAATTAAAACCAATCCACTACTGGCTTGTTCAAAACCTAAAAGTAAATTAAACAAGCTGGTTTTTCCTACACCGGACTCACCGATTAAGGCTATTTTTTCACCTTGAGATATTTGTATATTTAGTGTGCTTAACACCTGTTTTTGTTGATAGAGTTTCGATACATTTTGTAATTCTATACAAAATGCTGATTTAACCGAGTTGTCTTCAGGTTTTGTAACGGGCTGTTGCAAAACCTTTAAGATATGATCTGCTGCACCAACAGCCGCCGCCTTGTCGTGATAATGCACTGATAATTGTTTTAGTGGATTAAAAAACTCCGGTGCCAATAGCAAAACGAATAAGGCTTGCTGTAATGAAATATCAACTGCTGGGCCAAAATGAACCAGACCTAACAAACCTAAGCCAACATAAACAGCCACTAAGGCCACGGCCACAGCACTAAAAAATTCTAATACTGCAGAAGACAAAAAAGCGATGCGTAACACCGCCATAGTTTTTTCACGAAAATCATTAGCCACTTGATTGATGTTTTCTAATTCAGCATGACATTGACCAAAAAACTTTAAGGTTGCCAATCCTTGTATACGATCAAGAAAGTAAGCACTCATTCTGGACATGGCTAAAAATTGATTACGCTGGGCAGATGCTGCGCCCATGCCGATTAAAGCCATGAATATAGGAATTAAAGGGCCAGTCACCAAAAAAATGATAGCCACTACCCAGTTAACCGGTAGTACAACAACTATCATAATTAAGGGGAATACAGTGACTATAATTTGCTGAGGTAAATAACGAGAAAAATAGCCTTCCAGAGCCTCAGTATGTTCTAAAACAGTAGAGACTAAAGCACCACTTTGTTGTTGCTTGGTATAAGCTGGTCCTAATAATGAAAATTTAGCTAATAACTCTTCTCGTACGGATCGTTTAATAGAGACTGCAACTTTATAAGCCAGTGTTTGAAAAAAATACTGACAAAGACTACGCAAAACAATGACCGAGCTTAATAAAATAAATAGAAACAGTAATTCGATCCAGAGCTGTTTTTCTATAACTATTTGATGAAAAAGGTGAGCGAATAAAGCAGATTGAAAAATAAGCAGAATCCCATTGAAAATACCAATCAGCGCAACAGCATTAATTTTATGTCTTATATTTTTTTTAATGGTTTTTAACCACTCATTACAATGTTTTTCTCTTAGCTTATTGGCATCGTAGGCGTTGTGATTTCCATAATTGGGGTCAGAGTTATATTTAAACAACATCAATGTTCCGTTTTCTTGGTCTTCCTGGTTTTCTTGCCGTGACTCGTTGATTAGTCAATTCTTCAATTTGTGATGTAAATTGCTCACTTCCAAGTGCTAGCCCTTTATTAATGCCCTCCCTGATTTCTGTTAGAAGCTCAGTGCCAACATGTGCTTTAAACAAATCACGGTAATTTCTGATTCGCTCATTTTGCGATCTTCCTAAAGCTAGATATTCTGGATGGGGGGTTTGTAATTCACTCTTCACACCTAAGGCATTGATAGAGTAGCTCGACCAGCTATAGTCACTAGGCTCAATAACGATATTAGCTCGAACTGGATTCAACTCTATATAACGATAGAGTTCAAGCAAATATCGTTCTTTTTGCACTAAGCAAGATTTAAAACGGCCTTCCCATAATGTGCCGCTACGCTGGTAGGTATGGTTATAATATCGAACATACAAACGACCAATTGACTGCATCATGCTACTTATAGCATTCTCTTTCCAAGGGGTACATAGTAGGTGTACATGATTTGTCATTAGCACCCATGCATGCACATCAACCTGGTGCTTGCTGGACAGTTCCTTGAGCCAATTGAGATAAGCCTTCATGTCTTCTGGGTTGGCAAAGCAGACTTGTCTGTTATTTCCCCGCTGCATGATATGTTGAGCCACGCCGATAGGGGCAACTCGAGCTAGTCTTGCCATTGTGTCACCTGAATTATGATTCAAAAGACCATGATAACAGATAAATGTTACTCTGACCCCTATTTATGGGAACTAAATAGTATCTTTTTTGGTCGTTATATGTATTCAGACTAGAATCCCTATGGTAAAGAGGAAGTGCTACTGATTAGTAGGATTTATGTCTTCGGGGAGTTATAAGAAAAAACTTGGTCAATCAGGCTTTAATTTATTTTTTATGGAGAAAAGCTATGTTAAACGAAGAAAATAAACTAGAAGTTTCGCAAAAAATTTCACGTCTTTTTGAAGTAATCTATAGTGGGACTATTGTTCTAACGGCTATCTCTGCCGTTATTTTTTTTGCAGCGTTACCACCATTGGTCATCGCACTTATTGTGCTTGGTGTAGCAGCACTCCTTCTCCTTATTGGAGCTGTGGCATTTCGTGCATTTACGTGCACAATAAAAGCGATGTATACAACAAATCCTGCTGGAGCAGCAGCGAGATTTGGTTTTCCAACTTACGCAGCGTTGAAGGCTTCTTGGCCATTCTTAGTACGTGCGGCGGCCTGTTAAAAATAATTAGGGTGTGCAGCCGAGCAAAGTCGATTATTTCAATAATAAGGGTCACAGTAAAATTATAAAATGTAACTATAGTTTTGCTTTACAGCTTCAGGGTAAGCTACTAACCAAACAAATACAGCAATATTTAAAAAAACTGTTACCCAAAATACGATTCTAAAGGATTGTTTTTTTGATTTGTGCCGAAATGTTTGTTGAGCAATCATTGCTCCTAGCCAACCACCTGCTAGTGAAAATAAATGTAAAGTGCTTTCCTGTATTCGCCATGAACCTTTTTGGGCAGCTGATTTATCAACTGCATACAAAATAAAGGTAAGCAAACTCGCAACTAAATAATAAAAAGGTAAGAATATAAATTCCACTTGCTTACTTGTAAATGCAAATACACTAACAAAAATAATAAATAAGACTGGGACAAAAAAAACTAAAATATTTCTTCTCTTTCTTATGTTTTTAGATAATAATTCATCAGCTCTAGTCACCTCTTTTGCACAGGGTCTACCTTGTTTATCACGTGAGATTGAATAGGTAACCATTTGATTCAGTACTGGCGTTTTTTTTCTACTATTAAAGGCATTGATATGAAAAAAAATTTGTTTTCCACCACGATTTGGCGTGATAAATCCAAAGCCTTTTTCATCTTTCCAGGATGTTATCTTTCCTTTAATTCTCATTCTATTTTTTGCTAACAATCCATTAATAAATTTCAGTATACCTTATACACTAGCCATTGATATTGAAATATTTTTTTATTCTTAACACAGTAAAATAAACTTCAATAAAAACACTGACTATTGAAAAAATACATGACTAAATTAAAAAACTAATACAAATCAACAGGGTCAACATCAATAGACCAGCGTACCTTTTTTGCTTCTTTGAGGAGATAGAGTTGGGGTATTAAATCGCTTAGAAAAGCTTGCAGACTGGCTCGTTTTGTATTTTGCAGTAATAATTGAAAATGATAATAACCTGCTCGTTTTGCCATAGGTGCGGATACGGGGCCAAGTATTTGAGTATTGGTGGGTTTTAATTTTTGTATCAATTCACTCACGCGATTAAGAAAAATTAGTGGCTCATCGGGATTTTTTGCATAGACTCTTAACAGGGCTTGAAAGCTAAAAGGCGGTAAGTTTGCTTGTTGCCTTTCTGCCAGTGCTGTCATGGCAAATTGCCGATATCCCTGTTTCAATAAAATAGATAATAAGGGATGATCCGGTTGTCGGGTTTGTAAAACAACTCTGCCTGGTTTTTCAGCTCTGCCAGCTCTACCTGCAACTTGAATGATCAGCTGTGCTAATTTTTCTGTAGCATGAAAGTCTATACTGAATAAACCACTATCGACATCCAGAATGGCAACCAATGTGACATTAGGAAAGTGATGGCCTTTAGCCAGCATTTGGGTGCCCAGAATGATATCTGTTTCCCCCTGGTTAATTTTCTCAAGATGATTTTCAAGTGAGCCTTTTCGCTGGGTTGTATCTCTATCCAGACGGACAATTGTTTGTTTGGGAAATAATGTCTGTAAGGTTTTTTCAACGCGTTCTGTGCCTAGTCCAACAGGTTTTAAGTCACTGGTTTTGCAGGCAGGGCATTGCTGAAATAATCGCTGTTGGTGGCCGCAATGATGGCAGCGTAATACTTTTTCATTATAGTGGATGACCATATTGGTATCACATTGATGGCATCGTGCCACCCAGGCACAGCTATGGCAAATTAATACCGGCGCATACCCTCTGCGATTCAAGAATAGTAGTACTTGTTCTTTTTTTGCCAGTGTTTTTTTTATTAAAGCAAGCAGAGGTTCTGAAAGCCCATCCTGTAATTTCTTATTCCGAATATCAAATAATAAAAATTCAGGTTTAATCGCTATTCCGGCTCTTTCAGTCAGATGCAATAATTGATAACGCTTTTTATCAGCATTATGCAGACTTTCTAATGAGGGGGTTGCAGTACCTAGTATAACGGGTATATTTAAAAATTTACCGCGCATGATTGCCAGGTCACGAGCTGAGAACCGAAAGCCTTCCTGTTGTTTAAAGGAAGAATCATGTTCTTCATCCAGAATAATAAGCCCTGGATTTTTTAGTGGCGTGAATAGTGCCGAGCGAGTGCCTAAAAGAATAGCACTATGACCTTGCTGTATTTCTAGCCATGCACAATGTCGCTGGGTTTCGCTTAGTTTTGAATGCGATATTGAAATAGCAACGCAAAATCGTTTTCTAAAGCGATTTTCCAACTGAGGTGTTAAGGTTATTTCTGGTAATAACACAATGACTTGCTGCCCCTTATCCAATACTTTTTGAATAAGCTGCATATACACTTCTGTTTTTCCACTGCCGGTCACACCTTCTAATAATGCAACTGAAAAATTATTTAAGCGACTAGCCAATTGTTCAATAGCTTCAGCTTGTTGTTTGTTGGCTATTAAAGGGTTTTCTAACGCATTACCGGATTTGATTGATATTTGATTGCGCAGTTCGCTGCTAATTATATCTTTTTCCATTAAAGCTTTAATGGCCGGGCGCCAGTTTTTATCCAATTTGCTTAATGCAGTCGACGATAAGCTTTTTTTGGGAGCTAAAAAAAATTCAAATATTTTTTTTTGTTTGGGTGTAGCGGAGAGTTGTTTAGGATTAATACATTCGCCCTTGTCTGATAACAGATAGTGTTTTTCTTGAGCCAACAAGGCAGGCTTGCCTTTTCTAAGAGAGACAGGAAAGGCAGTACTTAAAACTTCCCCTAAAGGATGATGATAATAATCACTAGCCCATTGCAATAATTGAAAATCTTTTTCACTGAGTAAAGAAATAGTATCTAGTACTTCAATAATAGTTTTTAGTCGATCATTTTTAATGCTGCTGTTAACAAGTTGTTCGACCACAAAACCTATTTTTTTAGACTTTCCGAATGGAACTAAAACACGGCATCCTTTAGTAATGGTGTTGATATTTTCCGGGGCTAAATAATCAAACAGGTGATTAACAGGAAGGGGAATGGCTATTTTAAAAATCGACAGAGAGTTATGGGAGGAGTTAGCCATTAATTGTCATTCTTTTTTGATGAATTGGTGTTAAGTACTTAGTCTTATTGAATAAATAAAGTTACTCACAGAAACTGTGGATAACTCTGTGGATGAGTACTTTATAAATGCCCTTAACCCCCGTTTTAACTGGTTTTTATTTAAATTGAACAAATTTAGTACAACTATTTATATCAATATAAATCAATAGCTTATTGGGGTTAAAAAATTATCCCCTGATTTTTTAATGCTTCCTTGTGGAGAAAAAACATCAGTGTGTATAAAGTGGAGTGATATATCTGTTTTTGCTCAAGGTTTGATGAATTTAAGGGTCATTCGATCACTTTCTCCAATGGCCAGGTATTTTGCTTTATCCTGCTCTTTTAATCTTAAGCTGGGAGGAAGTGTCCATACTCCTTTGGGGTGATTGGCCGTATCTGTTGGATTGGCATTAATTTCAGATGAGCCTAACAGCTTGAAACCCACTTTTTCTGCCAGCTTGATAACATATGCTTCTGTAACATAACCTGAAACAGCTTGGGGGTCTTGTGGACTATTAGCGGGTGCACGATGTTCTATTACGCCCAATATTCCACCGGGTTTTAAAGCTTGATACATGGCTTTAAAAACAATACCGGCCTGCCCTGCTTTCATCCAGTTATGAACATTCCTAAAGGTTAATACTCTATCTGCAGAAGCTTTAGGCGCAATGTTTATAAATTCAGGCGCTTGTAATGTGGTGATAATGACTTGACTATAAACATCATTAGCACTCATTTTTTGTTTAAATTGCTTCAAGCTTTTTCTAAAATAAGGAATATTGGAGGTTTCTGAGAAATGAGCGGCATATAAGCTGCCATTTTGTTTTAGATAAGGTGCCAGGATCTCTGTATACCAGCCTTTTCCTCCCGGCCATATTTCAACTACTGTCATATCGGGTTTTACATCCAGAAAATTCAGTGTTTGCAGTGGATGTCGAAAACGATCACGGCTTTTATGCTGTTCTGAACGATGCTTTCCCGCGATTACCTGTTGCAAAGCACTATTCTCAACCGCAGATGCAGTAAAAGAAAATAAAAACAAAATTGCCAATAAAAATTTATTCATTAATCTAGCCTGTGTCAGTCAGTTTGAGGTAAATTCCATTGCTGTAACAAACTTAAAGTGGCTAATCCTAAAAATGCCACTAAAGTCCAGCCGGGAATACTTATGCCTAGGAATGTCCATAATATATCAGCACATTCTCCGGTACCATTTAACATTAATTTTAAAGTATCCATTAGCGGAAAATTTTCAAAAATATATTCAAGTCCTGGCCCACATTCGGGAACCTGGTCAGGGGGTAAATTTTGAATCCAGACATGGCGAACAGATATACCCGCGCCAATCAGAGCAGTAATAGTACCGAGTATGGAATAGGCTTTTAAAGCACAGTTTTTAGGATTATGTATGGCAGCGATCAAAAAAATTATGCCTGTGATCAAGATCATGATTCTTTGCGAAATACATAATGGGCAAGGCTCCAGCTCTTCTACAAATTGAAAATAAGCTCCGGTTGCTAACATAAAAAAACAGCTTATAAAACCCAGTAAAAACCAGATGCGAGGATTAAATTTTATCAGTTGAAACATGACTAATTTCTTTTTTAAATGCTTTAATTTCCCGTGAAGGGCCAAGTAATACCAGTATATCGCCTGCATCCAGTTTGTGGTCTTTCTCACCCGTAACAAAATGCATATCATCACCTAATTCTTTATCTACAATACCGATTAACACCAGATTATGCTGATCACTGATTGCTAATTCACTGCTGGTGGTATTTTCTAACATACTGTTTGCAGGAATAATGACCTCTGCAATATGTAGATCGTCCCGACCAAATACGGTATGTTCAATAATATTGGTAATATCAGGTTTTTTTATCAGCTTATGTATTTTTTGTCCAC